>JALYOK010000359.1 GCA_030856925.1 Pseudomonadota bacterium | reverse complement strand
AATCTGATAAAAACCTGGCGCGCGATCATTTGTGAAGTGGCGTCAGATGTGTAAGCCAGCACAAGGCCCGGAGCGAGTCTGTCCCGTGCTTCGCTTTTCGGTGGTTTGATGGCAATCTCTTTAATGCGAAACTTTACGATAACATAACTCACCTTATCTCCTTAATTAATACGTGTACTCAATAGGCACCGACAATACACCACTTGGCAGGGCGCAATGGTAGGCTCAACGGGCTGTTTTGTGGGTTAAGATTGGGAATAAACTTTGCGAATGATTAAAAGCATTTACAGAAATCGCGACCCCTCGCGCCAGGATGCAGAAAAACAGCGCGGCCTTCGAGGCGAATCAAGCTGCGAGTGGATTACCGCCGATCGTGACTAACCCCAACTCCGCGCTGGTCCTCTTCGCCCACGGTTCCCGCGATCCCAAATGGGCGGAGCCGTTCAAGGCGATTCAAGCGTTGATCCGCGCGCAGGCGCCGGACTTGCCGGTGGAACTCGCGTTTCTTGAATTGATGCAGCCCGGCATTCACGAATGTTTAGCGGACCTCGCAACACAAGGGGTTATGCGCATCCGCATCGTTCCGATTTTTCTCGCCGCAGGCCGGCATTTGCGCGAGGATTTACCGGCGTTGATTGCGCCGATTCAAAATCAATATCCCAGTCTCATGATCAAGGTCAGCGCGCCTATCGGCGACATCCCGGAACTTCAGTCCGTCATCGCCACGCTCGCGCTCGCTCAAATCACGTAGGCGTCGGCCTCGCCGCTGCGCGATCGCTCGACCACCTCTCGCGTCAGATAGGGCGCAAAAAGCTCGATAAACTCATAGACGTAACGTCGCAGATAGCCGTCACGGCGAAAGGCGATTCGGGTGGTGTTGACCGGAAAAAGGTCGTCGATTTCGATCATGCGCAGGCTCACATCGTGCGCCGGTTCGAACGCCATTTTGGCGACGATGCCAATGCCTAGGCCCAGAGCGACGTAGGCTTTGATGACGTCGGCGTCGAGCGCCGAGAGGATGATGTTAGGCGTCACGCCTTGTTGCTCGAAAGCGCGATTAATTTTAGCGCGGCCGGCGAACGCGGTGTCGTAGGTGATGATGGGGTAACGGCTGATATCGAGCAGGCTAATCGAGCCTTGCCGCAGTAAGGGATGTTCGAGCGGCGTGACCAGGCAATGATGCCATTCGTAACAGGGCAGGGACATCAATTCGGCGACATCCGCGAGGGTTTCCGTAGCGATCCCTAAGTCCGCTTTGCCCGCGACTACTTCTTGGGCGATCTGGCTTGGATTGCCTTGGTGCAGGTTAAGTCTGACCTTGGGATAGCGCTCGGAAAACTGTTTAATCACCTCCAGAAGCGCGTAACGCGCTTGTGTGTGAGTAGTCGCTATCGCGAATGTGCCTGTATCTTCTGCATGGTAGTCTTCCGCAAGGCGCTTGAGGTTGGCCGTCTCTCGCAGCACCCGTTCGGCCACTTTCACGATAGCCCGGCCCGGCTCGGTGAAATCGACGACTCGCTTGCCACTGCGAACTAGCAGCTCCACACCCAACTCTTCTTCCAAAAGGCGAATCTGTTTACTCACGCCGGGCTGGGAGGTGTGCAGCA
Organism: Pseudomonadota bacterium; assembly: GCA_030856925.1. Classification (GTDB taxonomy): domain Bacteria; phylum Pseudomonadota; class Gammaproteobacteria; order Burkholderiales; family JALYOK01; genus JALYOK01. The sequence goes on along the minus strand of JALYOK010000359.1, from coordinate 2,741 downwards.
TCGCCGCCGCGTTGGAAATGCTGAGCCCTTGCTTCGCGACTTCGCAAAGGTAACGCAATTGCTGTAACTTCATGATTGAGATACTTATAATTAAATAGTATGAAATTATAAAATATTATTCCTTTGTTATCTATAGATGGTTTGTTACTCTTCTTTCCATACCTACTTCGCGCTCCCGACAAAGAATCACTATTCATGTATCGCTACGATCAGTACGACCAGACCCTCGTCAACGAAAGAGTAACGCAGTTTCGCGATCAGACTCGGCGCTTCCTTGCGGGCGAACTGACGGAAGATGAATTTCGTCCGCTGCGCCTGCAAAACGGTCTTTACATTCAGCGTCACGCACCGATGCTGCGGGTGGCGATTCCCTACGGCATGTTGTCGTCAAAACAACTACGCATGTTGGCGCACATCGCGCGTAAATACGATAAAGGCTACGCCCATTTCACCACTCGCCAGAACATCCAGTACAACTGGCCGAGGCTGGAGGACACGCCGGATATTCTCGCCGATCTCGCTTCGGTGGAAATGCACGCGATTCAAACGAGCGGCAACTGCGTCCGCAATATCACCAGCGACCATTTCGCCGGCGTGGCGGAAGACGAGATCGTCGATCCGCGGCCCTATTGCGAGGTGCTGCGACAATGGTCAACCTTTCATCCGGAATTTGCCTACCTGCCGCGCAAGTTCAAGATCGCCGTGTGCGGTTCCAAGGAAGATCGCGCCGCGACGGCGGTTCACGACATCGGCGTCTATCTGCGTCGCGACGACAGCGGCGCCGTGGTATTGGACGTGCTGGTCGGCGGCGGTTTGGGCCGCACGCCCATCGTCGGCCACGTAATCAAGACCGCTTTGCCGTGGCCACACATGATGAGTTATTTGGAAGCGGCGCTGCGCGTCTATAACCGCTATGGCCGGCGCGACAACTTATACAAAGCGCGCATCAAGATTTTGGTGAAGGCCCTGACGCCGCAGAAATTCGCCGCAGAAGTGGAAGCCGAATGGCAGCACATCAAGGACGGGCCGGCGACACTCACAAAAGAAGAATTGGCGCGGGTTACCCAGCATTTCACCGATCCGGAATACGAAAATCTCGGCGCGGTGGACGCCGGCTACTATCGACATCTCAGCGAAGACAAAGCCTTTGCAACTTGGGTGAAGCGCTCCGCGCACCGTCACCGCGCGCCCGGCTATACAAGCGTGACGTTGTCGTTAAAGCCGCTCGGCGTCGCGCCCGGGGATTTGACCGACGAGCAAATGGATCAAGTGGCCGGCTGGGCCGACGAGTTCAGTTTCGGTGAGTTGCGCGTTTCGCACGAACAGAATTTGATCCTGGCCGACGTGAAACAAAGCGAACTTTTCGCACTCTGGCAAAAAGCGAAAGCAGCCGGCCTCGCCACGCCGAATATCGGCTTGATCAGCAACATCGTCTGCTGTCCCGGCGGTGATTTTTGCTCGCTTGCCAATGCAAAATCCCTTCCGATCGCGGAATCGATTCAGCGGCGCTTCGAGAACCTTGACTATCAGCACGACATCGGTGAACTGGACCTTAATATTTCCGGTTGCATGAATTCCTGCGGCCATCATCACGTGGGCCATATCGGCATCCTCGGCGTCGATAAGAATGGCTCCGAGTGGTACCAGATCAGCATCGGCGGCCATTCCGGCCGCGCGCTCGACGAAAACGGCCGCACCCGGCCCACCGCGCTGGGCGACGTCATTGGCCCATCGTTCGCCGCGGCGGACGTGCCCGACGTGATCGAACGCCTGGTGCACACTTATCTTGAAAGTCGCTTTGAGGACGAGCGCTTCGTCGACACCGTCGACCGTCTCGGCATCGAACCGTTCAAGACCAATGTTTATCATCGGCAACCCCATGCAAAGGAGTTAGCCCATGTCTAAGATTATTCGCGACGGCGCAATCGTCGAGGACGACTGGGCTGTGCTCAGCTCCGACGATACGCTGTCTTTGCCCAGTCGCCAGGACGCGCCTCGTCTTATCGTCCCGCTCAAAGTTTGGCAATTGCGACGCGAGGAATTTCTGGCGCGCGATGGGGAACTTGGCTTGTTGCTGCAAACCGACGATGAACCCGCACCCATCGGCGACGATATATCACTGTTTAACCTTATCGCGATTCATTTTGCCAAATTTACCGACGGCCGCGGCTATTCTTTAGCGCGACTTTTACGTGAGCGCCATCGCTACACCAACGAACTGCGGGCCACGGGCGACGTGCTGCAAGATCAGTTGTTTTATTTGAAGCGCAGCGGCTTCAACGCCTTCGCCATCCGTACCGACAAGAATATCGAAGGCGCCCTGAAGAGCTTGAGCGATTTCAGCGAAAGTTATCAGGGGGCTTGGGACCAGCCTTTGCCACTTTTCAAACGGCGTCATTTCTCCACCGCTGCCTAAGGAAGAACGAACGTGTCTTTCACCCAAAAATTATTGACGGCCCAGCAACTGCTCAAGCGTATCGCGGCAGACCACGATTCGGTGGCGTTCGCCAACAGCTTAGGCGCGGAAGATATGGTGTTGATGGATATCATTACCAAGTACGCGCCCGCAATCGAGATCTTTTCCATCGACACCGGCCGCCTGCCTGCCGAAACCTATGACCTCATCGATCGCGCCACCAAGCACTATCGGCGCAGGATCACTGTGTATTTTCCCGAGCAAAGCACGGTCGAAAACTATGTCCGCATCAACGGTATCAACGGCTTTCGGGACAGCGTTGCCC
>JALYOK010000353.1 GCA_030856925.1 Pseudomonadota bacterium | reverse complement strand
GACCATGACCCTTGTTCCATTTGATGCTGCCGATGCCCCAGTGCGGTTTGCCTTCCACACGTTCACCCTTGGCGCTTTTGATATCGGTGCAAATCTCGCGACTGGGTACGAAGACCATTTGCTTTTCCGGGCTGAAAGCCATCGGGTTCCACCACTTGCCGCCTTCGGAAGCCGGACAGATGTCTTTGGCCTCATAGTCATAGGTGGGAACTTTTTCCTTGTTGACGATGGGGCGACCTTCAGGCGTGAACCCCGTCATCCAGTTGACCTTTGAGATCTCTTTGCCATAGATAAACTTGCCGTTGGTGCGATCGATGCTGTAAAGAAAGCCATTGCGATCGCCATGCAGCCACACCTTGCGTCCACCGAGATCGGCGAGGATATGCTCGTTCACGCCGTCGAAATCCCAGACGTCGAATGGCGTGTACTGAAAGTGGAACTTGATTGCACCGGTGTCGGCATCCAGCGCCAACGTTGAGTTGGAGTAGAGGTTATCACCCTCGCGTCCGACGCCATCCCAATCCGGGTTGGGATTGCCGGTGCCCCAGTAAACGATATTCAGCGCCGGATCATACGAACCCGTGATCCAAGCTGAAGCACCGCCGAACTTGAGATTGTCCGGATCCTTTCCCCAGGTGTCGGAGCCGGGCTCGCCCGGCGCGGGAACGGTGTAGCGACGCCAGACCTGCTTACCGGTGTTAGCATCAAGTGCTTCGATGAAAAGCCGCGTCGGGTATTCCGCACCCGACATGCCGACAATGACTTTGCCCTTGACGATTAGCGGCGCAACGGTCATCGTATACGCGTTTTTGTGATCGCCGAGCGTAATATCCCATACTTTTTTGCCGGTTTTCATGTCCAGCGCGACCACGTGTGCGTCCGGAGTCGAAACGAAAACCTTGTCACCGTACAACGCGGCGCCGCGATTGCCGATGTCGCAGCACATCGTCTTGCCCACGTCCTCCGGTAACGGATGATTGTATTGCCAGATCATCGCGCCCGTCTTAGCGTCGACCGCAAACGTGCGCGCGTGAGAGGATGTCACGTACATCACACCGTCATGGATCAGTGGTGTAGTGTTTTGCGCATCTAGCACACCGAAAGAAAATGACCATTTCGGCACCAAGCGCTTCACGTTCTTGCCGGTGATCTGGTTCAACGGACTGTGACGCGTGCTCATGTAATCGCGACCGACCATACGCCAGTTGTCGGAATCCTTGTGGGCATTCAAAAGCATGTCGTCGGTGACACCTTGGGAGAGTGCACCATTGGCTGCCAGCATCGGCACAAGTAACGCGGACGTGAATAGGTAACGGGTAAGCATCTTCTATCTCCTAGCGAAAAAGTATCGATTAGAAATTAACGAAGCCGAAAATGGCTTCATAAGAATCGCGTGGGTTTCGACTGCCCCTTTTGTAAACGGTAATGTAATCCCTGGCCTACGAGTGGTCAATTAGCTTAGTGCTGCATAAAAACTTGCGTTTTGACGGCGATTCATTAGATCGTTGATTATTTGGATTTGCGCGCATGAGCGAGTACTCAGTCGGTGGCGCCATGATCAATGCCAAGGAGGATCACACATGACAAATGTGACGAGAACGATAGATCCCGTTTCGCTTTCTACGCAAAGTGAGTCGATGGCGAAGTGGCGTTTTCTAGCGCCAAGCCGAATTTGAAAAAGATTACTGGACTGTTGATGCTGCTTAGCATAAGGAAATCATAGTTCCCTGTATTAGCGAGAGTTGTGACAGTCCGTCGCGTGCGGGGGACGGCTAAAATAGTTTGAACGGTTAGCCTCGCACGGCTAGCCCAACCCAGAAAACAGCACTACCGTGAAAATCGGATCATAAAAAATGCTTGATTTTTGGTACTTCGGCCCCCGTTTGTTTGTATACTTCAACTCCAAATTCCAAGATCGGCACGCTGCATAGGGTATGAGTCGACACACTGTACCTACTACGGAGAACGATATGGAAACTAGGTTAGCATCCCTGCGCGGTGAATCTCCCGGTATTGATTGTCAATCAAAAGCGATGGATTTGCTCGATCAATATGGTCCGTCGCTGTTTATAGATGCTGTTGGGGCCAGTCGAATCGACCGAGCGTTTCGAAAACCTTCCAACGTTTTCCTCGATGATGATTCCTTTTGGGACGACGTGTGCACAAAGTTAAAGGAATCCGTCTTAAGTTAGACGGCGTCGGCTCCCACTCTTCTCGCTGCGAAAGCACCAGACTGAAGTCGCTCCGATAAATCCTATTGCGATGAGGCGATGTGGCGCCAGGCGCGCTCTGAGTTCCGCGGGTGGCGCTTTACCGCACCGGCGTTTGATCGGGAACCTGTAACCACTTCGGCGTCTCAAGGACCCCGCGTCTCTCCCTTGCGTTGGTTGACGACGATTTGCCGCTGCACGCGCGTCTCTTGGAAATGTTCCTTGGCCGATTGGTTGAGGAGATAAAACGCAGAAACAACGGATAGATAATCTAGTGTCAATGCGGTCATCACAGTGTCATCATCAGCGACTAGAATTCCCGCTTTGAAATTAAGGGGCGCATTAAACATGGCTAAGATGGAAGCGGTTAACAATATCTGGCGCGGCGAAGAACGCAGTCAAAAAGTTAGGCCACTTACGCGCATCGGCATCCAAATTAATCTACTGCTTTTAGCGCTGATATCGCCTGCTCATGCCGAGGAAATGTTAACCGATCTGGTTATTCGAGGTGATTTGCGCGCCGTTAAGGTTGCGTTGGATCGAGGGGCTTCAGTCAATCGCGCCAATGCCCACGGCGACACAGCGCTCTTTCTTGCGGTCAATCGCGGTCAGATCGAACTGGTCCGCATACTCCTGCAACAAGGTGCGGATGCCAACCTGACCAATCGTTTCGGTATGAGTCCGCTTGCGCTAGCCGCCCTGCGCGGCTATCAGCACATCGTTTCCGAGTTGATCGCCTCCGGGGCACGCGTGAATCTTGGGCAGGATGCTGTGACTGCGCCTCTATACAACGCCGTATTGCTCAATAGGACGGAAACCGTTGAATTGCTGCTATCCAATGGGGCTGACGCGAACCTACGCGACGGGAATGGAGATGGGCTCCTCAGCTTGGCAAGCATCCGCGGATACATCGGTGTCGTCCGGTCTTTGCTTGAACACGGTGCTCTGTCTAACCAAATCGATTCGAAGGGAAGATCGCCGCTTTATTGGGCGATCTTGAAGAGGCATCGGGAAGTTGCGAAAGCATTGCTGTGGTCGGGAGCTGACGCCGGCGCGATGTCTCTGGAAGTTTTTGACGAGCCGATTTCCGCGAACTAAAAACTGCGCGCCGGTCAAACTTAAAGAATGGCAGCTTTTTCGCTGATTACGCTGGCCTGGGAGCCAATACTGATGCGGTTCCCAGCCCATGCCATGGTGGCAGCAAGGTAGCAGGGGCATCGCGGCGATGCTTCGCAATCGATCTATGCGCGAGCCGTTTGGTTTTCCGATGATATTGCAATTATTCCGCGCAGCGCAATCACAACCGATTGTCGCCGAACCTCAGTGCGGTCGCCAGGCAAAACATGCCTTTCGCTGCGTAATGCGGTGTCATTATTTGCCCACGCAAAGCAAACCGTTCCCACCGGCTTGTCCACACTGCCGCCGCCCGGCCCGGCGATGCCGGTGACGGCGACGGAAATCTGAGCGTGGCTATGCTTCAACGCGCCAAGCGCCATTTCGCGGGCGGTTTCTTCGCTGACAGCGCCGAATTGATCCAGCGTCGCCGCCGCGATTCCGAGCACTTCGCGTTTTGCAGCGTTGCTATAGGTTACAAAACCGCGGTCGAACCAATCGGAACTGCCGGCAATGGCCGTCACCGCTTCGCCGACCCAACCACCGGTGCAGGATTCCGCGGTGACAAGACTTAGTCCTGCGTTTTGCAAGGCACGGCCGACCTTGGCGGCTAGTTGTTCCAACTCACTATCACGCATCGGTTAATTTCTCCAATAAGCGAAGGATCGCGATCGAATAAATCGCCGCGAGTAGGTCGTCCAACATCGCGCCGAACCCATTCTTGATAGTACGGTCGGCAAGGTAGATCGGAAACGGCTTCAATATATCCATAGTGCGGAAGATCACGAACGCGCCGGCATACCACGCCCACCCGAAAGGTGTGACGACAAGCACCAGTAGCATAGCCGCCACTTCGTCCCATACCATGGCGCCGTGATCCACGATGCCGAGGTTGCGGCTCGTGACAGAGCATGCCCAAACGCCGACGGCAAACACTATCACAACGACTGTGAATTGCGCCCACAGTGCAAGCGGGCCAAACATCAAAAAGAAAATAGGATATGCGAGCAAGGTTCCTGCTGTGCCGGGAGCAACAGGAACCAATCCGGCGCCGAATCCCAGCGCAATGAAATGAGCGGGGTGCCGCGTTAAAAACCCGCCGGGAATAGCGCCGGGCTTAACAGTGGAAATGGTCAAAGCCTTTGAGGGCCGGATTGATCGCGTCACCCCGCTCATCGCGCACGATCAACTCGCGCCCGGCGACAATGCGGCCGATGGTTGTAACTGGTAGATTTAATTGACGGCCGATATCGGCAATGGTTTTCGACTGCGTCGGGGGCGCGGTGAAGCAAAGTTCGTAATCGTCGCCACCGGCCAGCAGCGCCTGCTGGCCCAATGGATGATCGCGGTATCGACGCAATTCGTCGCCGCGAGGAACATCGCTGATTCGAATCTCTGCGCCGACTTGAGAACGTTCCAGAATGTGACCGAGGTCCGCGATCAGGCCATCGGAGATGTCGATTCCGCTTCGGGCAACACCCCGGAGAGCCAAGCCCAGAG
>JALYOK010000319.1 GCA_030856925.1 Pseudomonadota bacterium | reverse complement strand
ATCCAGTTCCGCGAGTCGCATGGCGAATTCGCGAAGTTACGCTGCTGGGTGTTCGGAATTTCCCGGGATACGGTCAAGTCTCACGAAAGCTTCAAAGCGAAAATGGGTTTTCCGTTCGAACTGTTGTCCGACACGGAAGAAATCGCATGCAAAGCGTTCGATGTCGTGAAAATGAAAAACATGTACGGCAGGCAGGTTCGCGGTATCGAGCGAAGCACCTTTGTCATCGATAAAAATGGCGTGCTGCGGCGAGAGTGGCGCGGCGTCAAAGTGCCGGGCCATGTGCATGAAGTCCTAACCTTTATCAAAAGCCTCTCCTAAATCCTAATCTAGCTCGTAAATAACAGCTCCTAATCCTAGCCCTTCGATGCCACGCACAACCACTGCAAAAAACAAACTGTTCGCGCTGGATACCAATGTCTTGATGCACGATCCCACCAGCCTGTTCCATTTTCAGGAACACGACGTGTATCTGCCGATGGTGACCCTGGAAGAATTGGACGATCACAAGAAAGGCATGTCCGAGGTTGCCCGCAATGCCCGTCAGGCGAGCCGCTTTCTCGATGAACTGGTCAGCCGGGCGCCCGCCGGCGCAATAGCCCAGGGAATATGTCTGAAGGGCCACATCAACGGCGCTTCGGGAAACTTGTTCCTGCAAACGGATGGGTTCGACACGCCGGTCCCCTCAAGCCTAGCCGGTAACAAAGCCGATAACCAGATTCTCGGCATCGTACTGCATTTACAACAGTCGCAGCCCAAGCGACAAGTGATCCTTGTCACCAAAGACATCAACATGCGTATCAAGGCCCACGCCTTGGGCGTGCCGGCTGAGGATTATTTTACCGACAAGGCGTTGCAAGATACCGATCTGCTTTACAGTGGCATGACGGAATTGGGCGCGGATTTCTGGGACAAGCACGGCAAGGATATGGAGTCCTGGCAAGAGAGCGGCAGGACCTTTTATCGAATCAAAGGTCCGCTTTGCGCAAGCCTCAAGCTGAATGAGTTTGTCTACCAGGCCGGTGAAAAACCGTTTCAGGCCGCCGTCAGAGACCAGGTGGGCAAAACCGCGGTGCTCGAAACCTTGCGTGACTACGGCCACCACAAACATAACGTATGGGGCATCACAGCGCGCAATAAAGAGCAAAATTTCGCGCTCAACTTGCTAATGAATCCGGATCTGGATTTCGTTACCTTGCTCGGCCAGGCGGGGACCGGGAAAACTTTGCTGACCCTGGCTGCGGGCTTAACTCAAACTTTGGACCAGAAGCTCTACTCGGAAATTATCATGACCCGCGCCACGGTTCCGCTCGGTGAAGACATCGGTTTCCTCCCCGGCACCGAAGAAGAAAAAATGACGCCGTGGATGGGCGCGCTGGAAGACAATCTCGACGTATTGAATAAGACCGACGACGAAGGCGGTGACTGGGGGCGCGCCGCGACTCGCGATTTGATCCGCTCGCGCATCAAGATCAAGTCGCTTAATTTTATGCGCGGCCGCACCTTACTGAATAAATACTTGGTGATTGACGAAGCGCAGAACCTGACGCCGAAACAGATGAAGGCGCTCGTCACGCGCGCCGGACCCGGCACAAAAGTGGTTTGCCTCGGCAACATCGCGCAGATCGATACGCCTTATTTGACCGAAGGCAGTTCCGGGCTGACGTTCGTCGTCGATCGTTTCAAAGGTTGGAAACACAGTGGCCACGTCACCTTGCAACGGGGCGAACGTTCGCGCTTGGCGGATCACGCAGCGGAAGTGTTGTAAGCCCTGCGTTTGTTTTTAGAAGTAATCGCACTCATCGATAGGGAGGAGAAAACTGTGAATCATTTTTCAATGCAGCGACGGGACTTACTCAAAGCCGGCGTGATCGCAACCGTCGGTTTTCCGGCGATTATCAAAGCACAGAGCGATGTAATCAAGATCGGTCATTTGACGCCGCGCACCGGCTTTCTCGGCCAGGTCGGCGATTACGGTTTCAAGGGCGCGACCTTGGCCGTCCAAGAAGTCAACGCTGTCGGCGGGGTGCTCGGGCGCAAGGTCGAGATGATCGCGGAAGACAGCGTGAAGCCCGATGTAGCCGTCACCAAGGCGCAGAAGCTGATCGAGCGCGACAAGGTGAGTTGCTTGATCGGCGAAATCAGCTCCGCCTCGGCGCTTGCGATCGCGGAACAAGCGCTGCGTTACAAGACCATCTTCTTGAACACAGGCGCCAACTCCGACGCGCTGCGTGGCGCAAATTGCAACAAGTTCATGTTCCACGTCGAAGGCAGCAACACCATGTACACCAAGACCATCGGCACATGGCTGCGCACCAACAACCAGATCAAGGGCAAAAAGTGGTATTTCCTGGTGGCCGACTATGCCTTCGGTCACGATCTTTACAAAGTGTCATCGCGCTTCATCGAGCAATACGGCGGCGTCAACGTCGGCAACGATAAGATTCCCACCAACACGCCGGACTACAGCCCGTACATTCTGAAGATCCGCCGAGCCAAGCCGGACGTGGTGTATTCCTGCCTGGCGGGCGTGGATCTCACCACGTTTCTCAAGCAATACCGCGAATATAATTTGCCATTCCGCTTGACCGGCGGCGCGATGGATACGGTATTGTTTTGGGGCGCGGGCCAGGACGCGATCTCCGGCAGTTGGCAGAGCTTGTGGTACCACGGCCTGAAGAACTCCTCGTCGGTGGCTTTCACCAAACGTTTCACGGAAAAATTCGGCATGCCGCCGGAGAACCAGGCCTGGGGCGATTACGTCGCTGTGAAAATCATGCTGCAATCCATGGCGGAAACGAAGGCGATCGGCGGCATAAAGGTGGTCGAGCATTTGGAGAAGGGCGCCAGTTTCGACGTGCTGAAGGCGCGGCCCGGCGTGTTTCGCGCCTGGGATCACCAACTCTTGCAAGAAATGTACGTCGTCAGCGTGAAGGATAAAGCGAAGATCAAGGATAAGTGGGATATCTTCGATGTCGTGATGCCCGTGCCCGGCAACAATGAGTCGCTCGAGTTAATCCAGCCGAGTCGAGAAGAGAATGCGTGTTCGATGGCGGCTTAAGTCAGCATCGGAGCCAGTAAACGAGTCGCGCATAGAACTCACGAACTAATACATGGAAATCATCCTCGAGCAAATAATCAATGGTCTGCTGGTCGGCTCTTATTACATCGTCCTCGCATTAGGCCTGTCGCTGATTTTCAGCCTGGGGGGTGTGGTGAATCTCGCCCATGGCGCGTTTTACGCCCTTGGCGCATATCTCGCTTACGAAGTGCAAGATCGGCTCGGATTCGGCGGCGCGGTGGTGATGGCGCCGATCGGGGTGGCGCTGATCGGGATAGTCATCGAGCGGTTTTTTCTGCGGCGTTTGTATCGCGAAGATCCCATGCTTGGGCTGTTGTTCACCTTCGGCTTGGCGCTCGTGGCGGAGCAAAGCCTGCGTATGATCTGGGGCTCGAGCGGCTTGCCATTCGCAATGCCGGACGCGCTTCGCGGCCAGTTGTTGTTGGGCGATTTTATTTATTCTTACTATCGGTTGACGGTGTTGGGCGTATCGATGCTGGCGATCGCAGGCTGTTGGCTGCTGCTCAACAAAACTTCCTTCGGCCTCATCGTGCGCGCCGGCACGCGCGATCCGGAAATGGGGCGCGCCCTCGGCATCCAACTGGCGCCGACGCTAACGGCCGTGTTCGCGCTGGGCGTGGCG
>JALYOK010000317.1 GCA_030856925.1 Pseudomonadota bacterium | reverse complement strand
CGTTTGCAACAAGCAGGTAGCCTCGATCTCGTCGAGCTCGGCAAAGGCGTCTTGGATCTGCAGCTTCGGGTTATCCAAGTTGGATCCCAGTGCAATATACGCGACGGTTTTCACGGCGCTTCGACGGGTCCCGCCGCTGTGCTTTTGCGTTTGCGGCGGCGGCGTTTTTTCGCCGGCTCGGTCGTTTCCGTGAGCAACATTCCCCGGCGCTCGTCTTCATCTGCTTCTTGGAATTTTTCCCACCAGGCGCCGAGTTCGGCGTCGAGTTCGCCACTCTGGCAGCGCAGCAGCAGAAAATCGTAGCCGGCGCGAAAGCGCGGGTGGCTGAGCAAGCGAAAAGGCTTGGCGCCGGCTCGATCGAGAAAGCGCGGTTGCAATTGCCAGATCTCGTTCATCACCGCATCGAAGCGGCGCGGAATATTGAGCTGCGCCGACTGCTGCTTCAGCACGTCGTCCATGGCCTGATGCAGCGCCTGGATTTTGCGCACGCCCTGCTTTAGATTGACCTCCCACGCAGCCAACACTTCGTGCCACAACAGTGTGGCAAAAAGAAATCCGGGCGAGACGGGCTTGTCCTGCTGTATGCGTAAATCGGTTTGCTCCAGAGCCAACTTGACGAAACGCTCGCCCATGGGTTGCTCCAAAATCACGTCGAGCAAAGGCAGCAGGCCGTGATGCAAACCTTCCGACCGCAAAGTCGTTACGCACGCCCACGCGTGGCCGGACAGGAGCAGCTTCATCATTTCGTCGAACACCCGCGAGCGCGGAACGTTGGCAAGCAGCTCGGCCATGGCTCGCATCGGCTGCTGGGTCGGCCCGTCGATGGTGAAACCGAGTTTGGCGGCGAAACGCGCGGCGCGCAGCATTCGCACCGGATCTTCCCGGAAACGGGTGGCGGGGTCGCCGATCATGCGCAATTTTTTCGCGCGAATATCGGCGACGCCATGGTAATAGTCCCACACTTCTTCCGTGGCGGGATCATAGAACAGCGCGTTGGCGGTGAAGTCGCGGCGCGAGGCATCTTCGGACTGGTTGCCAAACACATTGTCGCGCAGCAAGCGGCCGTGTTGGTCGGCGCGCATGTCGTCGCTGTCCCCTTCGATTATCGGCACAGACATGGCGCGGAAGGTAGACACTTCGACCGTCTCGTTGCCGCACAACGCATGGACGATCTGAAAGCGGCGGCCGATAATGCGCGAGCGGCGGATGACCGCTTTGACCTGGTCTGGCGTTGCATCGGTGGCAACGTCGAAATCCTTCGGAAGGCGGCCCGTGAGGAGATCACGCACCGCGCCGCCGACAACGAACGCTTGGTAGCCCGCTTGTTGTAGTTGATCCGTGGTGCGCAACGCGCAGGAACTTATCATGTCGCGCTTGATGCCGTGTTCCGCGACTTTCAGGATGCGTGGTTTCGATTTTTTCGAATCGGCTTTTTGCTCCTTGCCGAAGACCCGCTGGATGAATCTTTTTATCATGCGGGCAAGGAAAACTCAAAACTATCCATGGAGCAGGAATATAAATGGGCCAAGTTGGCTTTGTTGATGAGGGAAAGCGCCGGACCGAAGCGGCAAACACCGCCATCATAAAGCATGAGCGCATGCCCGCAAAACCGGCTCGCCCATAGACTATCGTGCAGCACCATGATGACGGTCTTGCCTTCGTCGCGGGCGATGGCTTGAAAACATTGCAACACCGACAGTTGATGGCGCAGATCCAAATGCAGCAATGGCTCATCGAGCAGATAAATCTCCGGTGACTGGGCAAGCAATTGCGCGAGCCGTGCACGTTGGCGTTCGCCGCCGGATAATTGATTCCATAAACGACCGGCGTCAGAGCCAATCCCCATGCGGCTCATGGCGGCACGTGCCTTAAGGTCCGCACCGGTATTGGCTTGCAGCCAGGTGCCTCGCGCGAACAATCCGAGCTCTACATATTGCGCCACAGTGCCTTGAAAACCGGCGTCTTCTTCTTGTAATAACAGGCCAATTTTCTGCGCCAAGTGCCGCCGCGGCTCTCGGTTAATGGCTTTCCCGTCGAGGGTAACGCTGCCTTGGGTGTCGCGCATACCCGCGAGCGCATGGAGCAAAGTCGTTTTGCCGCTGCCATTCGGGCCCAACACCGCCCAGCATTCGCCAGGTTTGAAGTTCAACGTCAAGTCGCTGACCAGCAACTTGCCGCCGTTGGCCAGCGTGAGCTTGTCGATCGCGAGTTCACTCATCGGCGCAGCAATAAGATCAATAGCAGCGGCACACCGAGCACGGCGGTCACGGCGCCGACGGGCAATTGCAACGGCGCGGCGACACTGCGGGCAATGAGATCCGCCCACACCAAGAAGCCGCCGCCCGCGAGCAGCGATAACGCGATCAACGGCCGATGGCGCGTGACGCCTAGCAAGCGAATGGCGTGGGGCGCCAGTAGACCGACGAAGCCGATCGGCCCCGCTGTCGCCACCACCACCGTGGTCGCCAACGCGGCAAGCAGAAAAATCACAACTTGCACGGGACGCGCACTCAAACCCAAGGTCGCCGCCTTGGTTTCGCCAAGCGTGAGAATATCGAGCGAATGGCCCAACAGTAGGGCGGCGATGGCGACGATGACGAGGACGATTAAAATGGGTGCTGAAGATACGACCCGCGACATATCGCCCATGAGCCAAAACAACATGCCGTGCAACTGCGCCGCGGGCGCAAGCACCAAAAACAAACTGATGATCGCGGTAAACCCGGCGGAAAGCACTACGCCCGTGAGCAGCATCCGGTCCGGCCGGGACCCGTAACCACGCCAACTCAAAGCAAACACCAGCACGATAGCGGCAACCGCTCCGAGCAGCGCGCCGACATTGACTCCCAAAGCAGACAGACCTAAGCTCAAGGCGGACAGAGCTCCTACGGCCGCGCCGCCGGAAATACCAAGAATATAGGGATCCGCGAGAGGATTGCGCAGCAACACTTGCAACAATGTTCCCGCCACCGCCAGCAATCCGCCGCACGCGAAGGCGGCGAATACGCGCGGCGCCCGCAGTTCGTGCACAATTTGGCGATGAACTTCGTTGCCTTGGCCGATGAGGGCGTGCCAGACCTCGGCGTTGGTGAGTTTTACGCTACCGATGGAAAGCGCGAACCAGAGACTGACGAGGGTGAAGAGGAGCAATGATGCGGCGACGAAAGGGCGGTGCATTTATTAAAGCTTATTGGAGCAATCGGCAGCTAACTCAGCAATCACTCGGAAAGCATCAATCCCGCAACGAAATCACCGGCCAGCGCTTGGCGAGAGCGTGGCTGAGCAGAATATCGTCCGGATCGACGGCGATGGGTTGGTCGACTTTATTCAGCAGCGGCAAATCGTTCAGCGAATCGCTATAGAAGCGCGTCATTGCAAATGAATTCCAATCCAAGTCTCGCGCGTCAAACCATTCTTCGAGGCGCGTGATCTTGCCTTCGCGAAAACTCGGCGTACCGGCGACTTTCCCGGTGAATTCGCCGTTGATTTCTTCCGGCTCGGTTCCGATCAAATATTTCACGCCGAAGGCCGTGGCGATGGTTTCCGTGACAAATCGATTGGTGGCAGTGATGATCAACACATAGTCCGTCTGGCGCAGGGCCGAGTTGACCAACTCGCGAGCCTTGGCCGTCATGATCGGCTCGATTCGCGTCGCCACGTAATCGTCCCGCCACTGCTTGAGCACGCTCTGCGGATAACTCGCCAGTGGCTTCAACTGATAATCCAAAAACTCGTGAATATCCAGCGTTCCCGATTTGTACTGTTGGTAGAACTGCAGATTCTTCACTTCGTGCTCGGCACGGCCGCGCACGCCTTTTTCGATCAGATATTGGGCCCACTCGTAATCGCTGTCGCCCGATAGCAAGGTGTTATCCAAGTCGAACAGAATCAAATCCACTAGCTCTCCACGGGATTATCGATGACTTCTTTCAACAGCGGCACCGTGATGGCGCGCTTGGTTTCCAGCGAATAACGATCGAGGGCTTGCAACAGGCCCATCAACGACGGCACATCGCGCGGGTAGTGCGATGAAATATAGCGGATTACGTCGGGGCTGAGGCTAAAACCACGCGCC
>JALYOK010000257.1 GCA_030856925.1 Pseudomonadota bacterium | reverse complement strand
CGCGCTATATAGCGGTGATGATGGAACCGCGCTGGCATTCATGCTGCTCGGCGGTCACGGCGTCATTTCGGTGACCGCTAACGTGGCGCCGGGGCTAGTGGCCGACCTGTGCCAGGCAGCATTACTCGGCGACCATGCCGCTGCGCGCGCTGCCAATGATCGATTGCAAGCGCTGCATCGCGATTTATTCGTCGAAGGTAACCCCATTCCGGTGAAATGGGTGCTGCAACAAATGGAAAAAATAGGTCCCGGTATCCGCTTACCGCTCACGCCTCTGTCTTCGATCTACCACAATCGTTTGCGCGAGGCGATGCGCGCAGCCGGGATTGATTAATGTATGCTAAGTCGCCATCCAATTTTCGTTATCCGCTCTGTTTGAGGTTCACCCCAATGAAGTCCACTCTCCCCGCCGTTATCGCGTCGTTGTCAGTCTTTTTCGCGCTTGGTTGCAGCGCTCCTTCCTCGTTTCTCGAAAGTAAGAAGATCGACTATAAGTCCGCAGGACAGATTCGACCCCTCGAAGTCCCCCCCGATTTGACGGCGCCGTCTGCTGACGATCGCTTCGCCGTGCCCGACAGCAAGTCGCAAACGGGCGCGACCTATTCCGCCTACGATCGCGACAAAAGCGCGGGTGCGGCAGCACAGAAAACGGGCCAAGTATTGCCGGCGAACGACAAGATCAAGTTGGAAAGGGATGGCAACCAGCGCTGGCTCAAGATCAACATGCCGGCCGAGGACCTGTGGCTGCAGGTGAAGGACTTTTGGCAAGAGATCGGCTTTATCCTGAAAATCGAAGCGCCCGAAGCGGGCGTGATGGAAACCGATTGGGCAGAAAATCGCGCCAAGATTCCTCAGGATTTCGTGCGCAACACGCTAGGAAAAGTATTCGACGGTTTGTATTCCACGTCGGAACGCGACAAGTTTCGCACGCGCTTGGAGCGCGGAAAAGACGCCGGCACGACCGAGATTTACATTACTCATCGCGGCATGCAAGAAGTCTACACATCGGAATTGCGGAAGGACACTCGCTGGCAGCCGCGCCGGCCAGACTCGGAGCTCGAAGCGGAGATGCTGCTGCGTCTCGCCAATCGCTTGGGCGCGGAAGACGCTCGCGTAGAAGCCGACGCGCAGCCCAAAGTGGAGGACAAGGCCAAGCTCGTCAAGGGCGGCGACGGCGCGGGTCAATTGACCGTACTGGAGGATTTCGAACGCGCTTGGCGGCGCGTCGGTCTGGCGCTGGATCGGGTGGGCTTCACGGTTGAGGATCGCGATCGTTCTAACGGCTTGTATTTCGTCCGTTATGTGGACCCCCAGGAGGACAACCAGGTCAAGCCCAAGGGTTTTTTTGCCCGCATCTTCGGCAGCGGTGACCCAAAGCCCAGCAAGCAAGAGCAGTATCGCATCCTGGTAAGCGATGCGGGCGAGTCCACCGCCGTACGCGTGCAAGATAAAGTGGGCGCACCGGAAAAAACTGCCGTCGGCGGCAAGATACTCGCGCTACTCTACGATCAACTGAAATAATCGATGCTGCGTTTCGCGTCTCTGGGGAGCGGCAGCGAAGGTAACGCACTGATCGTCGAAGTCGGGGAAACCCGGTTGATGCTCGACTGCGGTTTCGGACTGAGTGAGACCGAACTACGTCTCGGTCGGCTGGGCCTTTTGCCCCAAGAGATTAGCGGAATTCTCATCACCCACGAGCACGGTGACCACATTCGCGGCGCCGGCAAGTTTTCCCGCAAGTATGGCATTCCGGTGTGGCTCACTTACGGCACACGCGCCAGTCAGGCGGACGATTTCTTTGCGGCTGAATGGCTTCGCGACATCGACAGCCACACGGCGGTCGTCATCGGCGAGGTCGAAATATTTCCCTTTCCCGTTCCCCACGATGCCCGCGAGCCGGTGCAGTTTGTGTTCAGCGATGGCACGTTACGGCTGGGTGTGTTGACGGATGTCGGCTCCACCACCCCCCATATCGAAAGCATGTTGTCCGGGCTTGACGCCCTGGTCTTGGAGTGCAATCACGACCGCGAGCTACTGCGGCAGGGGCCATATCCCCCGTCACTGAAAGACCGGATCGGCGGGCGCTACGGGCATCTCGACAACGCCAGCGCGGCGCAATTGCTGTCCCGGCTCGAGCGTAGCTCTCTGCAGCAGGTCATCGCGGCGCACCTCAGCCGACAGAACAATAGCCCCGAGCGGGCCCGCGCCGCGCTCGCTCCTATCCTGAATTGGGACCCGGATCGCATTGGTATCGCCGATCAAGACCAGGGACTCGTTTGGCGTACTCTTTCGTAAGGCATATGCAATTTTTCGTGAAACGGCCTCAGAAATTCGCAAGCCTGCCTAAATGAACTCATCCAATCATTCCGGTGGCTGTCTATGCGGCGCCATTCGATATCAAGTTGGCGGCAAGGCGTTGTTTCTATGCTATTGCCACTGCGAAAGTTGCCGCCGTGCCGCCGGCGGGACGGTGGTGGCGTGGGGCACTTTTCTGCGCAGCGATTTTGTGGTCACGCATGGTCAGCTCACCGAATTCGCTTCGTCACGTTCGGTATTACGCGGCTTTTGTGCGACGTGCGGAACCTCGCTCACCTACCGCCGTGACGGGCGCGCGGCGGAAATCGATGTCACGCTCGCGAGCCTGGATGCCCCGACTTTGCTCAAGCCAGAGTGCCACATCTGGGTGCGCGACAAACTACCATGGGTGGCAATGGATGATGGTTTACCACAATTCGAGACGGTGTCAACGAGTTGAAATGCTTCCTTAAAAACCGCGATGCCACGATCCAGTGCCAGTGCGGCTCGCAGCGCATAGGCCGCCACCAGAAACACTGCGTGCGGCTCGTGGCTTGGTCGAAAATTGACACCCTATTAAGTATATCGACTTTGGATTTCGCTTCTGTTACCTTAACACTAGGTTGATCACCTTCTTCAGTTGCTGATCGGTGCGTCAAACCTGCTTGGCACAGTGGTTTCGTTCGAACAATTCTTTTGGAGGGAGATTTCGATGCTTCGCTTGTCACCGGCTATCAAATCCATCGGTTCCGTCACCGTGCTGGCTGTCGCATTTTTGGGCGTTCAGAGCGCGGTCGCCGCCAATATCAACATCCCGAAATCGGGTCCACATTGCGTTGACGATCCGAATTGCCACAACCGTTGGCATCCCGACATCAAACCCGTCGCGACGGCGAAGCCAGGGGATGTCATCACCTTCGGCACGCGCGACGCAGTTGACGATGCCTTAACCCGCCAGTCTTCCGCGAAAGACATCGCCGGCGTTAACTTGAATCTGGTGCATCCGCTCACCGGGCCGCTGTTCGTCGAGGGCGCGGATGTGGGCGACGTGCTTGCGGTTGAGTTGATCGATGTGAATCCGGACAAGTTCGGCTACACCGTCATTATTCCCGGATTCGGTTTCCTGCGGGATCTTTTCACCGAGCCGTTCCTGGTTCGCTGGGACTTGTCCCGCGACGGCGCCACATCCCCCGATTTGCCCGGCGTGAAGATTAAGCTTGATGGATTCCTGGGAACGGTCGGTGTCGCGCCGGGACCCGTCCAAACGGCAGCGTGGAAAAAGCGTGAGGGGGATCTCGCCGCCGCCGGCGGCGTGGTATTGCCGCCCGAGCCCAAACAAGCCCTGCCGGCCGGCGTGTGCGGCGAAAACGGAAGCGCGAAGGATCTTTGCCTGCGCACTATTCCGCCGCGTGAAAACGGCGGCAACATGGATATCAAGCAGATGCAAGTCGGCACTACCATGCTGTTCCCGTGCTACGTCAAGGGTTGTCTGTTGTCTATCGGCGACGTGCATTTCGCGCAAGGTGATGGTGAAGTGTCCGGAACCGCGATTGAAATGGGCGCAACGGTGAAAGTGAAGGTGTCCGTGCGCAAAGGTCTCGGCTCGCAGGTCAAAACCGTGCACTACGAGGGTGGTGAGCAACTGCATCGAATCACGCCCAACAAGTTCTACGCGACGGTCGGTTACCCGCTTAAACCTGCCGGCATGGTCCCACCCACCCACAAATATCTGGATGGCACTAAGCTGATGGGTCTGACTAACTTGTCGGAAGACGTCACCTTGGCCGCTCGTGATGCGTTGATCCACATGATCGATTGGATGGTGGCGAACAAAGGACTATCGCGCGAGCAGGCTTACTGCTTGTCGAGCGTCGCAGTGGATCTGCGCATCGGCAATTTGGTCGACGTGCCGAACTTCGCCGTATCCGCGATTTTGGATCTCGGCGTATTCACTAAGTAACTGACGATAGGCGGGGCATAGTGCCCCGCTTTGATCATGGACCGCCGTTCGTTTCTTCATTCCGGCACCGCGCTCGCCGCTTGGGCATTGCTCAGCGGCCATTCGCCTTATCGAAAATTTCAGATTTATCGGAAGACTCGGCTTATCGTCATGGCGCCCAATGACGATAAGCGTGCCGGCGTCGTGGCGGATGGCCTCGCTGCGTTTTTCGCGGTCCACTGGAAAGACAGTAGGTCCGCTTCCGGTCGCGCGCAGACGGCCCCCGAGTTGGTCAGATTGCTGTTATCCAATCAACTGGACGTCGCTGTGTTTTCACAGAAAGATGCCGCTTCGGCGCGGGCAGGGCAGGATCGCTTCGCCAAACAAGGCCCGGCGGCGCTTTGTGCGCTGGCGGTCCTTAAAGAGCATTTATTGGTGACGCGGGAAGATTTATTGAAACCGATTGCCGAGAAAATCATCCAGGCGATGCAAGGTCATTGGCAGTTGCTGAGTTCCGACCTGTCCGGTTCGGTTGCCGGGCCTTATACCGGTCAACGGATCGGCATTCCGCTGCATCGTGTTGCTGCCGAGCTATATCGGCGCGCGTCCCGGAAACCCGTTAGAGCAGGCTAACACCCTATCAACAAATAAAAAAGCCGGCTTGCGGGCCGGCTTTTTTGGGTTTAACAGTTCGATCCGTTACTTCTTCTCTTCGCTGGTAGTACCTTCTTTGGCGGCGTCAGCGGCGCCTTGAGCCGCATCCTTCACTTGGTCGGCGGCGCCTTGGGCAGCAGCACCCGCCGATTCGCCGGAGGCAGCAGCACCCTCTTTCGCAGCATCGACTGCGCTGGTGGCAGCATCCTTAGCGGCATCCACGGCTCCAGCCGCCGATGCATCAGCAGGCGCTGAAGGTGCAGGGGCTTCAGCAGCGGGCGGTTCAGCAGCAGGTGCTACAGGCGCTTCAGCAGCGGGCGGAGTTACAACCGGTTCTTCTTTCTTGGCACAACCGGCGAGTGCGATCGCCAGCAATGCAGCGAGGAGCAGAGAGTGTTTCATATCGTTCCCTTACGTTAGTTAACAAAGCTTATCTGACCGCATGGATACGCGATCGACATCGGAATTTTACCAGGTCTAGTAAAATTTTCTAGTTTAGCATTGTATTGTATCACTATTTTTAAGCTATTTGCAAAAACACAACACTTTTAGATTTTGGCCGGACCACGGCAGACGCGTAAAAAACGTACCAAGATGCCCTATTCTCGCGAAGGCAGCGGGTTGAATTCTATTACATAAGGATTGAGAGCACACTACGCCACCACTCAGAAAGGCGCCTAAAGGCCCAATAACGTGGCGGAAAGCGTAGGCTCGCTGTAGATCCAGATTTCCTCAAACCGGCGTTGCAGCAGCCCCGCCCCGGACTCGTCGTGCAAAGCTTTTTCCGCGCGCGGATAGTCGCGATGGAAGCGCCGTATGTAGTGTTGGCCATCGGCGATGACGAACGCATCTTGCACCCGCT
Source organism: Pseudomonadota bacterium (assembly GCA_030856925.1). GTDB lineage: Bacteria > Pseudomonadota > Gammaproteobacteria > Burkholderiales > JALYOK01 > JALYOK01. The sequence continues at coordinate 10,286 of JALYOK010000257.1, read as the reverse complement.
GCGCTTCCGGCAACGTTCGATGGATCTGGACGGCGTAGGGAAACTGTCGCAGCAGTACAATCATGCGTGCGCAATCTCGCTCAAGATACTCGCTTTGATGTACGGCGATATCGATGCGATTGCGGCGGCTCGCGAGCAAAAATACCTTGAGGCGATTGAATCGCTCCGAGTCGTTGTAGCCGCCGTCGGCGAGATCGCGATCGAATATTGCGATGCGATTGCTCGCGGCGGCGATCACCTCATCGATGCCGCGGGCAATTTCTACCAGGCCAACAAGGGAGGAGACAGTGGCTTGTTCGCTAACGGTCATCACCATGTTGTTCATTCACTCCGAGCGAAGTTGGAGATATCCATCACAGTACCAGGTGTATAACAGCGCAAGACTTTCACGGTTTATTTTCGATCTTGGTTGGATCACCCATTGATCGCTAAGTTCGCGCAACAACGTAGCGGACTGGGGCGGGACCGCCACCCGATCACCGTTGATGAATGCGCAACAGCCATGTAGCAGCAATCTGCTTTTTCGGTCGAGTGCGATACCGTCGCCCAGCACGCAGCGGCGAAAATCTGCCTTATCCGGCCGCGTTCTCGGCGGCGAGAAAAATACGTGCGGCTTCGGCTCCGTCAAATATTTGCCAAGAAAATGAACGTAGTCGGCTTCGCTCCAAGACAAGCGCTGGATGGTTCGGGCGACTTTCTTGACCATTGCGCGGCCGATCTCTGCCGGATTACGTTGCAGCCGAAGATCGGGATCGGTATACATGCCGTCGAGTGCGAGTTCATCTTGCGCATGGCTGAGGAAATTGAACGCCAACTGTTGCGCGGACGGCGCGCGAAATCCGATCGAATACGTTGCGCAGTCGGTTAAAGCAATGCCCTCGTGGGCATAACCCGGCGGCAGATAGAGCATATCGCCGGGGCCCAACTCCCACTCCTGTTGCGCGCGGAAGTTACGCAGAATTTTCAGCGGAAGATTAGGGACCAGGCCAAGGTCTTTTTGCACCGAAATGCGCCAGCGGCGTGTTCCTTCGCCTTGCAGTAGAAACACGTCATAGGAATCGAAGTGGGGCCCGACGCCGCCGCCTGGGGCGGCGTAGCTTACCATCAGATCGTCAAGCCGCGCATAGGGAATGAACGAGAATCGACGCAATAATGCCACGCCGGCGTCTACAAAATGGTTAAGGTCTTGTATCAATATCGTCCAGTTGGTCTTCGACAATTGATTCAACCGGGTTTTGCTGAACGGCCCGTGTTCGATTTGCCACTTTCCCCGTTGCTTTGAAATCAGGCGCGACTGGGCGTCCGGGTCGTGCGCAAACGCAAGCAACTCCGTTCGCGATACGACACCGTCAAAGCCGGGAATAGCCTGGCGCACCAGCAGCGGCTTTTTTTGCCAATGGTCGCGCAGGAATTGACGCTGCGTCATTCCACCGAGTAAGGTAGATTTCATTTCGCCATTCTAATTGCGTTTTCCCTGAAATCTAAATCTCGGAAGGGTGGCTCGCCTTGGCCCCGTTTCGATGCGGCGCGTTAATTGAGGTAAAATTCAATCATCGAATTGTGGGGTTCGACTCGATGGCGGAACGCGCGAAAACGGCATCAAAAATCGTGGCGATCGCGAGGGGACGGTTCGATACATTATCCGTAACATCAATCCAAAAGGCCACGCGCGGGAAGTTTTTGAGTTAATGAAAGAGATCAACTGAATGGCCATTGAAAAAAACTCCGTCGTCACCATTGCCTATTCCCTGGCCGATATTGACGGCAATATCTTAGAAAAAGCCGAGCCGGCCGTAAGTTATATTCATGGCGGTTACGACGGCATATTCCCGGTCGTGGAAGAAGCGCTGCACGGTAAATCCGTCGGCGAGCAATGCTCCGTCCGCCTTGAGCCCGACGACGCATTCGGCGAATACGACGAAACTCTCGTCCACGTCGAACCCAAGAAAATGTTCCCGCCCGATGTCTCCGTCGGCATGCAGTTCGAAGGCTCACCCGAAGAAGGCGACGAAGACGAAGTTATCCTCTATACCGTCACAGACATAGCCGATGACAAAATTGTCGTTGACGGCAATCACCCGCTCGCCGGAAAAACGTTGGATTTCAAATGCACCGTTTTGGAAGTGCGTGCCGCGACAAAAGAAGAACTGAAGCATGGTCATGTACATGGAGAGCATGGACATCATCATTGATTGCTCGCGCACTCGGGTAGGTTGGCGTGAGCGCGCAAACCCCAACACGCATTCCGAGCACATCGGCTGATTCGTTGGGGTTCCTACCTTACCCAAACCCATTCAGTGCAAACAGCCGCAGGCGGATCAGAATCATGCGCACAAAGACTCAGATACTCAACGCTATTGCTACGCTGACCTTGGCTACTTCGGCCTTTGCCGCCGAGCCTATCAAGATCGCGCATATCGATCCGATGAGTGGTCCATTTGGTTTGGCTGGCCAGACGCTCAGCAAACATCTCGACGCCGCGGTGGAGGAAATCAATAGCAAGGGTGGCGTGCCGAGCAAAGTGCAGTTCGAAGTTTCTCACTTCGACAATAAGGCGAGCGCGCAAGAGAGCGTCGTGCTGATGCAGCAAATCATCGATTCCGGAATTCGCTACGTCATCCAGGGCGCCGGATCGAACGTCGCCCATGCGCTCTCCGACACGCTGGCCAAGCACAACAGCCGTAACCCGGAAAAGTCCGTGTTGTACCTCAACTACGCCGCCCAAGATCCAGCGCTCACTAATGAAAAGTGTAACTTCTGGCACTTCCGTTTCGACGCCCATGTGGACATGAAGCTCGATGCCATCACGAATCACATCGCACAGCAGAAAAATATCAAGAAGGTCTACCTTATCAATCAAGACTATGCGTTCGGCCAAGCGATCGCCCGTGCGGCGCGCGAGATGTTGGCGAAAAAGCGACCGGATATTTTGATCGTCGGCGACGATTTGCATCCGATGGGGAAGGTGAAGGATTTCTCGCCCTATGTTTCCAAGATCAAGGCTTCCGGAACGCAAACTGTGATCAGCGGCAATTGGGGAACTGATTTCTCCTTGCTGATCAAAGCCAGCAAAGACTATGGGCTGGACGTCACCTATTACACCCTAAACGCGCAGAACGCCGGCGCGCCTAAGTCCATCGGCGCCGCCGGCGCCGACCATATCAAGAATGTGTCTGCTTGGCACTCGAACGCCGCGGAAAACAAAGCGGAAAAATTCGCCAACGACTACCGCACAAAGTTCAAAGACGATTTTTATTACGCCACCTCCAAGACCGCAATGGACATGCTCGCGAAAGCGATCAACGATGCAAAATCCATCGATCCACTGAAAGTAGCGAGGGCGCTTGAAGGGATGAAATTTCAGGGCGACACCGGCGAAATCTGGATGCGCGCCGAGGACCATCAGTTGATGCAGCCGATCTATATCTCTACCTTCACCAAAGCGGGCGGTAAGGGTGTGAAATACGATTTAGAGCAGACCGGCTACGGCTGGAAGACCGACTTTCGTGTTGAAGCTACAGACACCGTAATGCCGACGACTTGTGCGATGGTAAGGCCAGAGTCCCGGTAGGCACTCAAACGAATACCGTCTTGGTATCTCGATCGGATTTATCGATGCCTGAAGAGGCGCATGGACATTAGCGCTCAGGGCAGTTACTTGTGGTCGTTCAATCGTCCGCGGTTAGCGCAATCAGTCCGTAGTGGGTTTATCCTCAGGCGGAACCGGCGGGTTTTCGGGGTTCAAGGCGGGTTGATTTGCCTGTTTGAGCAACTTTTTTTCTTCCTTCTTCTGTTTCTTAGCCAATTCTTTCTGACGTTTTGCGAACGCATAGTTGGGTGTCGCCATTACTACTCCGATTCAATTGGATTCGAAATGAACTACTTCATTAAAGCATTTTACCTTGGATCAAGCTCTGCGACGACTCAGAATAATTTCGCCAACTCGCCAGGACGCCGGCGCTGTCTCCGCAAAATGTTTATGAACACTGGCGCTGGCGTAATGTGCCGACACACGTAGGGCGGGTAGAGAGGCGAATCCACGATGATTTCTACCCAAAGGCTTATTTGATCAGTTTTCGCCAAGCAAACAATAACTCCAGCGCCGCCTTCGGCGTCAACTCTTCGGGATTGACTTGCTCCAACGCCTCAATCACGGGATGCAGCGTTGGCTCAAGCGGTAACGCTGTCGCCACACCGGCAAACAGATCTCCCTGGCCTGCTCGCATTACGGCGCTGTCTTCCAGTTGCTTCAGTTTTTGTCGCGCGCTTCGTAGGACGCTGGCTGGCACGCCGGCCAGTTGAGCGACTTGCACACCATAACTTTGATTCGCCGGACCATCCTTTACGCTATGTAAAAACACGATTTTATTTTGATGCTCGACAACTTCGAGATGGACGTTGGCGATTTGTTTGTGTTCCTGGGCGAGGCGCGTGAGTTCGAAGTAGTGGGTCGCGAATAGGGTCAGCGATTGATTTTTCTCCGTGAGTTGTTTTGAAATCGCCCATGCGAGCGCAAGGCCGTCGAAGGTCGAGGTGCCGCGGCCGATTTCGTCGAGCAGCACTAAACTGTTCGGTGTCGCGTTATGAAGAATATTTGCGGCCTCGGTCATCTCGACCATGAAAGTTGAGCGTCCGCCCGCGAGATCGTCTGCCGAACCGATGCGGGTGAAAATTCGATCGATGGCGCCGATGCGCGCGCGATCCGCCGGCACGAAACTGCCGCAATACGCCAGCAGCGTGATCAGCGCCGTCTGGCGCATGTAAGTGGATTTACCGCCCATGTTGGGTCCGGTGATCAGCAACATCTGGCGAGCGGGCGACAGCGCCGTGTCGTTGCCGATGAAATGATCGATGGCTTTTTCGACGACGGGATGGCGGCCCGCGTGTATCTCGATTACCCGCTCGTCCGTCAGTTCCGGCGCGACGTAGTTGAGCGCAACGGCGCGTTCCGCCAAAGCGCACAACACATCGAGTTCGGCGATTGCGCACGCGGCGCTTTGTAGTTGGCCGATGTGAGGCAGCAGTTGTTGCAGCAACTCTTCATACAAAAATTTCTCGCGAGCCAGCGCGCGATCATTCGCCGACAATGCTTTATCTTCGAAAGATTTGAGTTCCGGTGTGATGTAGCGCTCGACATTTTTCAATGTTTGGCGGCGGCGATAATCGTCCGGCACTTTGTCGGCGTTCGCTTGGCTTACTTCGATGTAGAAACCGTGGACGCGGTTGTATTCGACTTTGAGATTGGCAATGCCCGTGCGCGCACGTTCGCGGTTTTCGAGATCGAGCAGAAATTGTCCGCTGTCCGTTTGGATCCCGCGCAGTTCATCGAGCGCCGCGTCAAAGCCATCGCGAATCACTCCGCCTTCGCGAATGACGGACGCCGGCTCGTCCTGCAAAGCACGGCGCAGCAACGATTCGATGCTGCGATCGATGCGCAAGGCGCGACTCAGCTCGGCCATACGTGGACTATCGAGCCCCGCCAGAAGCCGCGCCAGTGTTGGCTCTGCGGCTAGGCTATCGCGCAAGCCCGAAAGGTCGCGGGGCCTGGCGGCGCCCAGCGCGATGCGCCCCGTGATGCGTTCGATGTCGACGATCTGCTTTAGCGTGTCACGGAAGTCATCGTAACCATGCCGGCCCGGTTCGCCGATCAGCACGCGGATCGCATCGTGGCGCAAACGCAGCGTGTTCACATCGCGCAGCGGATGATGCAGCCAATGACGCAGGCGGCGGCCGCCCATGCTGGTGCTGGTGGTATCGAGCAGCGAAAGCAGGCTCGGCGCCGGTTCGCCGCGCAGCGTTTCGCTGATCTCGAGGTTGCGGCGCGTCGCTGCATCCATGACCACAAACTCGCTTTCGCTTTCAAGAATCAAACCTTGCACATGAGGCAAGGCGACCCGCTGCGTGTGTTTGACGTAGCCGAGCAACGCCCCCGCGGCGGCGACGGCGACCTCAGCCTTTTCGCAACCAAATCCTGCCAGGTCACGGGTTTGCAACTGCTGCGTCAGCGCCTTATACGCGCTATCGAAATCGAACTGCCAGTCGGCGAGGCGTTTAACGGCGACTTTGATGTGCACGGGAAGTAAGTCAGCATGACCTTCGCCGATCACAATTTCCGCCGGTCTGATGCGTTCCAGTTCCGATTGCAATTGGCCGGAGGCACATTCGCGCAGGCGAAACTCGCCGTTGGAAAGATTGAGCCAGGCCAAGCCAATGGTCTGTTCGTGCACCGCAAGCGACAGTAATACGCTGTCGTTTCGATCGTCGAGCAATGCGGCATCGGTCAGCGTTCCCGGCGTGATGATGCGCATGACCTTGCGCTCGACCGGGCCCTTGCTCGTCGCTGGATCGCCGACCTGCTCGCAGATCGCCACCGACTCGCCAAGCTTTACCAGCTTTGCCAGATAATTTTCCGCCGCGTGATAGGGTACGCCGGCCATTTTGATCGGCGCCCCCGCCGATGCCCCGCGCCGGGTCAGCGTAATGTCAAGCAACTTTGCCGCCCGCTCGGCGTCGGCGTAAAACAACTCGTAGAAATCGCCCATGCGATAAAACAACAGCATGTCCGGATACTCGGCTTTGATCGCCAAGTATTGCTGCATCATGGGGGTGTGGCCGGAGGCGTTCATTGTTTGGGGCGAATGTTGTTCCTTCCCGATTCTAAACGCAGTTGTGACGAAGCGCGAAATGGACTGTTTGTTTGACCTTGCCAGCAGCCGCCCCCAACGTGGCGCTTGGCAATGCATCGCCTGCGGGGCAATACCAATGCGGTTCGTGGCGGCATAGCAGCGTATGATGAAAAACATGATCAAGAGAAAACTTGCGACTTCATTTCTACGCGTTGTCCCTTGGTTGATTTATTTGATGGCCGGGTTTGCCCATGCGCAGGAAGCGAGTCTCGCGGCGCCGCCGCTGTTGCTCGCCCACGTCGCAAGCCGCGATATCGATCCGGCCCCCTACCTTATCAGCGAAAAATACGATGGCGTGCGCGCCTATTGGAACGGCAAGACCTTGCGGTTTCGCAGCGGCAACCGGGTGAACGCGCCGACGTGGTTTATCGATAGGCTCCCGCCGCCAGCGCTGGACGGCGAATTGTGGCTGGGACGCGGCCGTTTTGAGGAACTGTCCGGCGTTGTTCGCCAGCAAAGACCTGACGACATAGATTGGCGGCAAGTGAAATATATGATCTTCGAGTTACCAAACGCGCCCGGATCATTTGCGCAGCGATACAACGCCCTGCGCGATCTCGTCCGTCAATCGAATTGGCCGCAACTGCAAGCGGTGGAGCAGGTCCGGGTCGGCGATCGCGCCGGCTTGCAGCGTAAGCTCGACCAAGTCATGCGCGACGGCGGCGAAGGCCTGATGCTGCATCGCGCCGATGCGCTCTATGTCACCGGTCGCAGCGAGGTGCTGCTGAAACTCAAACCGGTATTGGACAGCGAAGCCAAGGTGATCAGCCACGAACCGGGAAAAGGAAAGTTCGAAGGCATGCTCGGTTCTCTCGAAGTCGAAACGCCGGAAGGAAAACGCTTTCGCATCGGCGCCGGATTCAGCGACGCTGTGCGAAAGAATCCGCCTGCGATTGGATCGAGCGTGACGTACCAATATCGCGGGCTTACGAAGAACGGTCTGCCGCGTTTTGCGAGTTTCTTACGAATACGGCAAGAGTTTTAGTCGGCCACTTTTCATGCCGGCCGGCAAAGATGTATCTCCGCTGTCACGTGGACGATCTCGTCGTGCCGCGCGAGTTGTTCGCGAATTCGCTGCGGCGTCAGAGCCGCGTCGTGGGTGACGACGCTGACGGCGCACGCATACGCGCGTTTCCCGACGCGCCACACGTGCAAATCGGCGATGCGCGTATCGCCGGCTTCCGCTTCAGTCTCGATCGCCGCGCGAATTTCATCGACGACGGGGTGATCCATTTCGCGATCGAGCAAGACCTTACCGGTCTCGACGATGAGTTGCTTCGCCCAGATGGCCACCAGAGCTGCGCCGAGTATGCCGATGACGGGGTCAAGCCACGACCAGCCGTAAAACCAGCCGCCGGCGAGGGCGACGATCGCGAGAACCGACGTCGCCGCGTCCGACACGACGTGAGCGTAAGCAGATTTCAAATTGAGATCGTGGTGGTGATGGGCGTCTTCCGCGGAGCCATGGTGATGGCCGCCGGCGCGGCTTAGAATCAGCGCACAGGCGATGTTCACCGCAAGTCCTACGACGGCGACGATGATGGCTTCGCGATAATGAATAGGCTGCGGCGACAACAATCGCTCCACTGAGCCGACGACCATCAAAGCGGCGATGCCCATGAGGAAAATCGCGCTGGCGAAGCCGCCTAGGATTTCGATCTTCCAGGTGCCGAAGGCGAAGCGCGGATCTGCCGCATAGCGGCGCGCCGCCGCATAGGCAAAGGCGCTCAGCCCAATGGCAACGGCGTGGGAACTCATGTGCCAGCCGTCGGCGAGCAGGGCCATGGAGTTGAACCGCCAGCCGGCGACAATCTCCACCACCATCATTGCGGCGGTGATCCACATCACCATGCGGGTGCCGCGTTCGGCGGCGCGATTGCCCGCGTCGAACACATGGTCGTGCGACCAATCGGCTAGGTGGTCAGTATGCATAACAGGTTTTTGCTTTGAGATCGTGCATCGTTCAGAACCCCAGTCCCTTGCCAAGGCCAAGTATAGAGGCAACGCCAAGAATCGCGAAGACCGCGGCAGCGATGCGATGGACCAAGGTGACAGGCATTCGGTCCGCGATGCGTTCGCCCAAATAGACCGCGGGTACGTTGGCGATCATCATCCCCAAGGTCGTGCCGGCTACGATTGCGTACAGACTTTGATATTGCGCCGCCAGCGCGACGGTGGCAATCTGCGTTTTATCGCCCATCTCCACAAGAAAAAACGCCAGCAAAGTTGTCCCGAACACGCCGAACCGCACTATTTTGATTTCGTCCTTGTCCAACTTGTCCGGTTTCAACATCCATGCCGCCATCGCGATGAACGAGATTCCCAAAATCCAGCGGAGTGTCTCAGGATTAACCATGGACGTGACCCACGAACCAAGTCCCGCGGCCAAGCTATGGTTCAACAACGTTGCGAGCAATATGCCGAAAACGATAGGTAAAGGCCGTTGAAATCGTGCCGCGAGAACGAACGCAAGAAGTTGCGTTTTATCGCCGATTTCGGCGAGGGCAACGATGCCGGTTGAGATGAAGAACGCTTCCAGAATTGATCCATCGGCTGCTGAATAGGGCGTGACCTTAGCACATGGCGGCCGCGTTGATTCTATTCGCTAGCCCGGCTCGGCCGTATCGGAACGCCAGCCAATCGCGCGATGCGGGCTCAAAGTAAACCACGCAAATGGACTCGTAGATGACAATCAGACCACGTTCGGCCATAATCTTTTGTAATCGCGAACTTGCAAGCAGCTTAATCAGCAAAGGAGCGCAGTGGAAATTTCCCCCCAGTCTTAGCGATGAGGCCCAAAAAAATATCTAAGGGTCAGCCATGAAGACAGTCAAACTACCATCCGGGGAGGAAGTGTCGGCTCTCGGCCAGGGGACGTGGAATCTCGGCGAGGATGCGTTGACCCGTGCGGAGGAAATCGCCACGCTCAGGCTTGGCCTGGATCTCGGCGCCACTGTGATCGATACCGCCGAGATGTATGGCGAAGGCCGCGCCGAGCAACTCATCGCCGAAGCGATCGAAGGCAGACGCGACGAGGCGTTCCTGGTTAGCAAAGTCTATCCGCATAACGCCTCACGCCGGGGCGCCATTACAGCTTGCGAGCGCAGCCTGCGCCGCCTCAAGACCGACCGGATAGACCTCTATCTTCTGCATTGGCGGGGCAATATTCCGCTCGCCGAGACGATGGAGGCGTTCACGGCGCTGCAACAATCAGGGAAGATTCGCCACTACGGAGTCAGCAATCTGGATCTAGCCGACATGCAGGAACTGTGGCGGATTCCGGCAGGTCCGGCTGTTGCCGTCAACCAGTTGCTCTACAACCTTATGCGCCGCGGCATTGAATGGGACCTGTTGCCGTGGCTGCGCAAGCAACGTGTTACGGTCATGGCGTATTCGCCGATCGAGCAGGGCAAGCTCGCCCGCAACAAAAAGCTCGTTGATTTTGCCCAGGCTCACGGCATGACGCCGGTGCAGGCCGCGCTTGCCTGGCTGCTCGCCAAAGACGACGTCATCGTCATCCCGAAAACCGGCCGCCGCGAGCGGTTACGGGAAAATGTAGGCGCGCTAAACCATCGGCTGACAACGGCGCAGCTTGCCGAG
>JALYOK010000208.1 GCA_030856925.1 Pseudomonadota bacterium | reverse complement strand
CGTGTTCCTGCTACATTGCCTACTGGCCGAGAGCCCGCCCGACACTCCACAGGAGATCGCTGCGCTGGCGCGCAATCAAGAGCGGGTGGCCGCACGCGGCCGCGAACCGGGTCTGCGCCTGGAACGCGGCGGGAACGACGCGCTGCTCACCGAGTGGGGCGGGCAGGTGCTCGAGGAGTGCGCGCCGATCGCTACGGCGCTTGACGCGGCTCACGGTAACGCCAAGTACTGTGACACCCTCATGGGGGCGCTCGCCGCGCTGCGCGACGCCGATGCCGTCCCCTCCGCGCGCGTGCTTGGCAGGATGGCGAAGGACTTCGACAGTTCGTATGTCCGCTTCATCCTATCGCAATCTAAACAAACGAAGGACACGCTGCTGCGTCTGCCTTTGCGTTCGGACATCGAAGCGCGGTTTAGAGGCCTGGCGCAGGAATCGATCGAAGAGCAGCAAACAGTCGAAGCGGCGGACACAATGTCCTTCGAGAATTACCGAACGAAATATCAAACGATGGAGGGATTGGCATTCCAAAGAAATTTGACCAGTGGTGAGTAAGGCCGTTCCGGGCAAGCCGCATATTTGTAGTCCGCAAAAACTCGATCTGGGGCCTTTAATCCGAAATGGATGCGCGCATACCGAAACGCCACGCTTTTTGCCACGCCCAAAACCGTAAGTCTCATCTTAGAATGGCCGCGGTACGTGGGGTGAGGCGCGCAACCGTCGCCTCCATAAGTTAAATGGTGCAGTGTTTTACTGGATGCCGAGCAACGCGGTCGCATGACCGCAAGTGAACGCGCCTATGATCAGCGTTCGCGCGCAACTCGATAGATCGCTCCGTTCAGATCGTCCGACACCAGCACCGAGCCATCATGCATCACTGCCACGTCCACCGGACGGCCCCAATAGCTACGGCCTTGAAGAAAGCCGATCAGGAACGGCTCTATTCGCTCAGGCTGGCCATTCAGCAACTGAACGCGCACCACGTCGTATCCAACACGAATCGGCGGATGCGACCCGTGGCGCGCGATCAGGAGGCTGACCTGTCCAGGGGCTTTCTCGGTCGTGTCGAAGCGCATTCCCAGGGCAGCCGTGTGCGCGCCCAGTCCAAATAATGGTGCGGTGAACTCTCCACAGCCGTGCTTGGAGCCAAACTTTGGATCGGGGATATTAACGTCATGACAATAGGGAAAGCCGAAATTCTCGCCGACCTTCCCGACGCGATTCAATTCATCGTTTGGACGCTCCGGGCCGAGCTCGTCCTGTCCATTCTCGGTGAACCACAGTTCCTGCGTTTGTGGGTGCCAGTCGAACCCATCGCTGTTTCGGAGGCCGCGCGCGAAAACTTCTTTACCGCTTCCGTCCGGATTGCTGCGCAGGATGGTGCCGTATTCATCGTTTTTCGCTTCGCAACTGTTACACGGCGAGCCAACCGACACGTAAAGCTTGCCGTCGGGACCAAAACCCATGGCGCGCGCACCGTGCCGCGCCTTGTCGGGCAAACCGTCGATTACCGTTGACGGTTCCCCGGGCTTGTCGAGGTGTTCTTCGAGCTTTTCAAAGCGCACGATGCGCGTACGGTCTGCAACATACAGCGCACCCTCATAGAATGCCACGCCGCTGGGATCGGTCAGACCCTTGACAACGATGCGCCGATTGGTGACTACGCTACCGGTCAACGACAGCGCGTATACGTTCCCGCCGGAGCTGCCAACAAACAATGTGCCCTGCGTCCCCAAAACCATGTGCCGTGCCTTCGGCAATCCGGTCGCGAAAACGGCAACTTGGTAGCCAGAAGGCACCTTTAGACTTTCGAGCTGGATGCCTTTTTTCTCATCGCGCCAGTCCTGCACGAAGGCGCAACTTGAAACCGCAACGGCGGTCACCACCCACAGCAGGGCAGAGACTACGGGCATGATTTTCGAGCTCGGTCGAGAAGTCGGGTTCATGGGCGTCATTTTTGGTGGGGGTCAAGAATTGAGTCAAGTATGGGAAATACGAAGCTCAGTGTACATCAGATGGTGCCCCCATCGGATGGTAACGTTAATCGCCGTCGTGGAAAAGGGTGGTCATGAATGATTCCCCCTATTATCGCTCTGTGTTGGGTACTGCTAGCCCGCGAGCACTTTGTCCAATGTCAGCGGAAATTCGCGAGTGCGTACCCCGCAATGGTTATATACCGCGTTGGTGACGGGACAGGGAGCAATCCAAAGTCACAAGGACACTACGCGGACTATGCTTATTATGCTCAGCACGTTAGTATCACGCGAACTGTAAAAACTACCGGCGTTGTTAAACGCTCGCCTGTCGCGCTACCCCTTGGCGCACATTCATCGTAGCGCTACATTTCTATCGTGAAATTCATTGGCACAAGAATCGCATTTCGATCGTAATGGGTATGTTTATCGGGAAACTAAGTTCGAAACATAGAAAAATTCCGACACGTAGCGGACGGGCTTGATTATGTGCGAAACAGTACTGACCAATACGATCTGATCATTCTCGATCTTACCAAGCCGCGCGGGCCATCGCAGCCATTGTATACGGTAAATTTCTATCAAAATTGTCCAGCGCGACTGAAGCTCGGCGGAATTCTCAGCATGCATGTAGCTTCTCCCGTCGCCCATCGAGACAGGATGGTGACCACCGATGACAGACCAAACGCAAATCCATCGAAAGTTGCGCTGACGTCAACATTCCAAGTCTTACCCTTCGGTTAGTATTTTGTAGTTGATACAAAATTTGCTTCCCGAACCAAAAAACGCTTGGCATAATTAAGTGATTTCTGTCCGCTCAGCTTACAACTTTAAACATTTTACCGACTCTCAGTGGAACCCCATGTCTCATGCGCTAATCGTAGACGACGATGTTAACGCGGCGAGTAGCCTAACGGAATTGGTAGCGAACGAAGGATTTACCACATCGACCGCCAATAGCCTACAGGAAGCGCGGCGACAGATGGCCATTCGCCGCCCTGATGTCGTCTTGCTGGACCTGGTTCTTCCAGATGGCAGCGGCATGGATCTGATTCAAGACGTGGAATCTCGCGCGACCACTGAAATTGTCTTGATCACGGGCCACGCCAGCATGGAAAGCTCCATCGAGGCACTGCGGCTTGGTGCGGCGGACTATCTCATTAAGCCCGTAAACTTAACTCAGCTCCACGGGATTCTATCCCGCGTGGCGCAGCCGGCGGACTTAAAAACGGAAATTAATAATTTGCGTGGCGAGCTGCGTACACTGGGGCGTTTTGGAAAGCTCTTGGGCGTGTCGCTAGTAATGCAGCGCGTTTACGATCAAATCGCCCGCGTGGCGCCCACGGCGGCCACGGTATTGATAACAGGAGACAGTGGAACCGGCAAAGAAATGGTTGCACAGACCATTCATGAGTTGAGCCGCCGCAAAAAACAACCCATTCTTGCCGTCAACTGCGGTGCTATTTCTCCACAGCTCATCGAGAGCGAAATGTTTGGTCATGAAAAAGGCAGTTTCACGGGCGCCAGCCGCCAGCATCGCGGCTATTTCGAGCGCGCCCATGGAGGCACTTTGTTCCTCGATGAAATTACCGAAATGCCTCTTGAGCTCCAAGTGAAGTTGTTACGAGTGCTCGAATCCGGGACGTTTTCGCGGGTTGGCTCCGACGAAATGCTTGAGGCCGATGTTAGAATCATCGCCGCCAGCAATCGAATGCCGATGGAAGCCGTTGCCAGCGGAAAATTGCGTGAAGATTTGCACTACCGACTTGAAGTGTTTCCGTTGCACTTGCCATCGTTGCGTGATCGCCGAGAGGACATTGAAATACTGGTCAATCATTTCCTGGCGGAGTTGAATAGGACGGAAGGCTCCGCCAAGGTTTTCCTCCCCGATGCAATGGATGTGCTTCGTTCCTATAGTTGGCCTGGAAACGTGCGTGAATTACGCAATGTTGTGCAGCGCTCATACATCATGGCGGAAGATGAAACGATAGACAGTCGTGATCTTCCGCAGGATCTCGGGCCGCCGAAACAAGATACCGGACCTTACCTCAGCGTTGCTGTGGGGGCGACAATCGCCGACGTCGAGCGACGCCTTATTTTCGCTACTCTCGACCAGTGCGGAGGAACCAAGGAAAAGGCCGCCGAGATGTTGGGCATTAGTCTCAAAACACTTTATAACCGTCTTCGAGAATATGGGTCGGCCTAAACTCAGAGGGATTTTTCCTTTTAAACTTGGCACAGGAGTTGCCTAGTACAAAAACCCGTAGCATAAAATATTTTCTTTGCTCCGACGCAGGGGTAGTCACGATCAGTATCTCAATGTCAATATGATTGCCGAACTGGCGGCGCCACACGGCGCGACAACTAACACGGACGCCGGCACGCAGTGATATGCTTTTAGTTACGGGGGGATTATGACACTATTTTTATTACAAGAATGTTTGTAAACTCTACAACCTGGTGGCCTCGACTCGCCATCGAATTTTAAGCATTTCCCC
>JALYOK010000185.1 GCA_030856925.1 Pseudomonadota bacterium | reverse complement strand
ATATCCGGTGGCACGATCGTGTGGATATTGCCGGGAGAGTGTCGCTTTGACCGAGGCGGGGATTTGCTCTTCGCCGCCGTGGCAGGCGAGGCACAAGGGCTGAACCGGCAAGGCTTTCATGTAGCGGAAATAGCGGCCGCCTGGTTCGGTAACCGATTCAGAGAATTCCATTGTGTCGAGCGCCGCTCCGTTCGCAGCGTGGGCGTCGAATTCTTCCAGCCGCTGTTGTTCCCAGGCGTCAGGCGTGCCGAGCAACGGGTTGCGGGTTTTGAGGGACACGCGCGTCACCCGCCAGCCTCGCTCGATCGATAATTTCGACGCCAAATCCGGTGCTATGTTTTTACAGACTTTGATCGCGGCCTCGGCGCCGTTTGCGCTGATTGCCTGTTTGAGTTCGGCGCCGAGTTGTTGCATCAGGCTGGTGGCAACAGTTCGGCTTTGTTGCAATGGTGTGTCTTCGGCCGCCAGCGCCGGCAAAGCCGCCAACACCATTATCATTACGCCTGAAAGGGAATTCATATCGTTCGCTCCGATTTAGATCTCAAAACACCTGCCCTGAGAGGCAATACCAGTGCGCCTTCCAGGCCATGCATTGCCGCGAAGCACGCTTTATCTGCTTGGTGGCGCGGTCGATTGCGGCATTCCTGTTTGGTGAGGTTGCCACGTAATCGAAATGCTATCTTGATTCGGGCCGGCGGCAAAGCCTGCGTCGACGCCGATTTCCGGAACCCAGACCAGCGACTCGCCGCAAAAAAGAAGCGGCATGCGCGCTCGTTCCCAAGGTGGGATCCTCGCCTCTTGCAACAGATTCTTGAGAGTTCGCCGCGGCCGCGAGGCATCGGGCCGCAAGCGTTCGCCGCCGACGCGAGAGCGAATTGTCATCGCTTCGCCCGATATTCGGGAACGGTCGATTCCATGACCCATGCCGGGCTCCAGTCGCAACAGACCGCAGCCCTGCGGCAGCACCAATTCGGTTTCGCCACGCCAGGAAATCCGCCAGTCTTCGATCGCATGGTCCGCTGCAATATCGATTTGGATAAGCCCGGCGAAACAACGCAACAAGCGATTTGCCCAGGTGATTTCCGTTTGATCGTCGGTTTGCCGCGACCGCAATCGTTGAAGCATTTCGTGCAATTGGACCGCGTTTGGAACGGCAATTCCCGTTTGAGAAAAAAAATATCGCAATAGGTTTTTCGCGCGCGGATCGGATAAGGCGAGCAGCGGCGCTAGTTTGAGGTGCTCTCGCTCAACTACCGATTTCGAATCGATGTGAGCAAATTCGTCCAATAATTGCTGAGCATCTGCCGCGTGTTTTGCTAAGCGCATCAAGCTGGCGCGGTAATGCGGCGCATGAACGGCGATGCGCGGCAGCACCTCGTGACGCAAATGATTGCGAAAATATCGAGTGTCGTCGTTCGATTCGTCCTCTATCCAAGCAAGTTGGTGCTGCACCGCGTATGCGGCGAGGGTATCCGATTCAATGTCCAGCAATGGACGGACGATTAATTTTTGACCCGTATTTCTCAAGAGCTTGACGGCCGGCATCCCGCTGATGCCCTTGAGACCGGCGCCACGCAAGGCTTGCAGTAAAACCGTCTCCGCTTGATCGTCGAGATGATGGGCGAGCACGATGGCGTCGGTGTCGAGCGCCGCGAAGGCGCCATAGCGCGCGTCGCGTGCCGCCGCTTCCAAGCCTTTACCGCCGTCGCGCGGCACGGTCACGCGCTCGATCGTTAGCGGCGCCGCCAGCGTTGCGCAAAGGTCGGCGCAGAACGCCGCCCATTTCTCGGCATGGGGACTGATTTGGTGATTGACGTGAATCGCGGATAGCGCGACGTCGAGTTCTGCTCGACGTTGCACGATCGCATGCAACAACACCACAGAATCGCGCCCGCCGGAGAGGCCGACGCACACTCTGGAATTCGGTGGAACGGCAGCAGCAAGTCGTGCGCGCACTAACTGCGTGAGATCGGCGCTAATTTTCCTTGAACTTGCCATAGCCGTTCAGCCGCTCGTGGCGCAGCTTCACGAGCGCTTCGATGTCATGCTCCTCGGTTTGTTTCAACGCTTCGCGCAACGCCTTTTTGAGCGCGGCGGCCGAAGCTTGGTGATCGCGATGGGCGCCGCCCAGAGGTTCATGGACGACCTTGTCCACCAGGCCCAAACTTTTCAGCCGTGTGGCGGTGATGCCGAGAATTTCCGCCGCTTCAGGCGCGTGCTCCGGGCTCTTCCACAAAATCGCCGCGCAGCCCTCGGGCGAGATCACCGAATAAGTGGAATACTGCATCATCACTGTCACATCGCCGACACCGATGGCAAGAGCCCCGCCGGAACCGCCTTCGCCTATTACCGTGCAAATGACAGGCGTGCGCAATTTCGCCAAAGTAAACAAGTTCCTGGCAATGGCTTCGGACTGACCGCGCTCTTCGGCGCCGATGCCGGGATAGGCGCCGGGCGTATCGATGAAGGTCAATAACGGCAACGAAAATTTTTCCGCCAGGCGCATCAAGCGCAGCGCCTTGCGGTAGCCTTCCGGACGCGGCATACCGAAATTGCGCAGAATTTTTTCCTTGGTGTCGCGGCCCTTTTGGTGGCCGATGACAACCACCGCTTTGCCGTCGAAGCGCGCCATACCGCCGACGATGGCGCGATCGTCCGAGTACGCACGGTCGCCGTGCAGTTCAACGAAATCCGTGAACAGAAATTCGATGTAATCCAGGGTATACGGACGCTGCGGATGACGCGCCACTTGGGCGATCTGCCAGGCGTTCAAATTGGTATAAATATCCTTCGCCAGAGTTTGACTCTTCTTCGCCAACCGGCTGATCTCTTGCGAAATGTCGACGGCCGAATCGTCCTGCACGAAGCGTAACTCTTCGATCTTGGATTCCAGTTCTGCGATCGGTTGTTCGAACTCCAAAAACGTGGTTTTCATAGCCAACTCATTCCTGCGAACCTATGGTGTGCCATAGTTCTTCGCCAAATAATCGACAATGGTCGGAATATCGTCTTTGGGAATGGGCGCGCCGAAGGCGTTGACCATTTTGTTCACTGCCGCTTCCCATAATTTGCGATCGGGAAACGGCGAATTCATTTGAATGTAATCCAAGCTGTGGCACGCGCTGCAATAGCCTGTTACCTTATCCAATCCGGCGCCTGGCTTCAAGGCGATTTTGCTTTCGTCGGCGAATGCAAAGTTAGCCGCCAGGCTTAGAAAAAATGCGTACAGTAATTTCATGGGCGGCGCCGATTATGACACATCGATCTTGATGCGTTGGATCACGTTGTGGTGATAGCCGGCCGGATTGGCGATCAACTCCATCGTTTGAGTTGCGCCAACACGGTTGGTCGCCCGCGCCATCAACAGATACTCGCCCGGCTTATCGAACGCCAAACGGAAACGCCATTGCCGCCAAGAGAATCTACCCAGATCCGTGCCCAATTCGGCGCGCCGCCAGCTTTGCCCGCCGTCGATGGAAACGTCCACCCCGGCGATGCCGTAACCGCCGTCCCACGCCACGCCGCGAGCGTCCATGGTCGTGCCTTCATTGAATTTCACGCCCTCCTGAATATTGGTGAACATCGAGTTCACCACCATTTCGGTGATGGGCGTGTTGGCATCGGTATCCTGGGAGACGAAGCGATCGACGATGGGGAACTTACCCTTGGGGATTCGGTACCCCGGCTTCATCCAAAAACCTTCCACCGGCTTGCCGGAGACGTTGATCGACGTGAGGTGTTTCATCCAATAGGTCGCGGTCCATCCGGGGACTATTAAGCGTGCCGGAAAACCATTCCAATGGGGAAGCGGTTCGCCGTTCATCTCATAGGCGATGAGAGTGTTTTCATCGAGCGCTTTCCACATCGGGACACTCTTTATGTAGTCGGGTCCCTTGTCGATGACCGCGGCATCGGCGCCGTTGAGGCCGATCTCCAGAGCCGCCTTGCCCGGTTGCGCTTGCGCCAAGATATCCTTCAGCCGCGCGCCTTTCCAGCGGGCGTTGCCCATGGCGCCATGCCCCCACTGCACGCCTGCTACGTGGGGCGCAAACAGGCCGCGCCGATTGCCGGAACACATACATAGCGCGTTTACTTCCACCGCTTCGAATTGGGTCTTCAACTCTTCCAACGTCAGCCCGAAAGATTTGCCCGCAGCATCCCCACCCACCGCGAGCTTCCAGGCGGCAGCATCGACATGGGGAATATCCGCCACGTGGTAACGCACGAAAAACGCCTGGTTGGGCGTAAAGGCTTCTTGGAAATAATGAACGGGCGTTTCAAAATTCGGCGGGCGAAAAGATTTGCGCACCAACGGGAATTTGCCCGGCAACGTCTCCATCGATGCGGTGTCGAGAAAACCTTGCGGCAATTCATCCGGCCCGAAGGCGGCGTCGCGGGCCTGCAACACCGGGGGCGCCAGCAATAAACCAGCGGCCGATTGCATAAATCTTCGTCGTGACAACATCGGTTGTCTCCTCTTAGCAGCTAGTGCAGTGCTTCGTAATTACCAGGACGAATAAAAATGATGGAGTTTTTTGTCGGGCTGGAAGCGAGCAGGCCCACAGCGGGCTCTATGCAACGACCAGCAACAACGTCAGACGGGAAAAGACGCATTTTATGTTCCTTTAATTGCAAAGCACTATAGGTGTAATGTTACGCGATTTCCGCCGCGGGAACCCGGTCAATACCATGCCAATCCGCCGATACCGCGCGGGTCGTTGCCGACCTGGGTTTGTTGAGTTTTCTTGTCGAAAAATACCGCTTGCATGTTGCCCCAGCGGCGCTTGGCAACGTCCACTTTGTGTCCGATGCTGGTCAATTGCGTCAATAACTCGGTCTGGAATTCATCCGGCTCTACTTCGATTCGATCGGGTAAATATTGATGATGAAAGCGCGGCGCGGCGACGATTTTCTGCGCGTCTACTTCCGGCTTCGCCAGGTAGTCCAGAATGCCCAGCAATAGCATGCTGATGATACGCGAGCCGCCCGGTGTACCTAAAATCAAGATGCCGCGATCGTCTTCCACGAAGGTCGGGGACATGCTGGACAGCGGCCCCTTGCCTGGCTTTACGGAATTCGCTTCAGCGCCGGTCAAACGGTAAGTATTCGGC
>JALYOK010000179.1 GCA_030856925.1 Pseudomonadota bacterium | reverse complement strand
CGCCGGGTGTGTTCGCTGCGGGACGTGTCAACGGCATTTACTTCATTCAGGGCAAGATTCGCGATGGCGAACGAGCCGGCCTGGGAGCCGCGCGCTATTTGGGTCTTGGCGCACTGATTGATCCCGTCGTCGTACCGGCGGAGGCTTCGTCTCCCACCCATCCCTATCCCATCGTCAACCATCCGAAGGGAAAAAATTTCGTCGACTTCGATGAAGACATCCAGGTCAAAGATTTTGTGAACGCGGCGCAAGAGGGCTTCGACAATATCGAACTCATGAAGCGTTACACCACCGTCGGCATGGGCCCGAGCCAAGGCAAGCATTCGAACATGAACGCGATCCGCATTCTGGCAAAGATCACCGGCAAGCCGATACAGGAAATCGGCGCCACCACCGCGCGGCCCTTTTTCCATCCCGTGCCGCTGTCGCATTTGGCCGGACGCAGTTTTTATCCCGAGCGAATCACGCCGATGCACAGCCGACACGCTGCGCTGAACGCTAAGTTTATGCAGGCAGGCGTGTGGTTGCGGCCCGAATATTATCAAGTCAGCGGCAAAACCAAAGACCACGCGGTCGCTGAAGAAGTCCGCGCGGTACACCAAAGCCTGGGGCTGATCGATGTCGGCACCCTTGGAAAACTCGAGGTCTACGGCCCCGACGCTGCGGAGTTCCTGGAACGCGTCTACACCGGCCGCTTCGCCAGTATGAAAGTCGGCATGACGCGCTACGCGCTCATGTGCGACGAATCCGGGGTAATGATGGACGATGGCGTGGTCGCGCGTTTGGCCGAACATCACTTTTATTTCACGACCACGACCACGGGTTCCGCCACTGTGTACCGCGAACTCACGCGCCTCAACATAATGTGGTGTTTGAATGTCGGCATCGTCAACGTTACCGGCCATTATGCCGCGGTGAATCTTGCGGGACCGCAGTCCCGCGCGGTGTTGCAATCCCTTGTGGATTTCGATGTTGCCGACGCCGCCTTCCCATATCTCGGCGCTCGCGAAGGAAATGTGAGCAGCATGCCGGCGCGGTTCATGCGCGTGGGTTTCGTCGGCGAACTCGGTTACGAAATCCATGTGCCCGCTGAATACGGCGCGGCGCTATGGGATGTTCTGATGGAGGCCGGTAAACAGTTCGGCATTCGGCCCTTCGGCGTCGAGGCGCAGCGCTTGCTGCGCCTTGAAAAAGGCCACATCATCATCGGTCAAGATACGGATGGATTGACGACGCCATTCGAGGCGGCGTCCGGCTTCGCGGTGAAAATGGACAAACCCTTCTTCGTGGGTCAGCGCAGTCTTAAAATCATACAAGCCAAACCGTCCCGGCAATCCTTGGTCGGATTCGTGCTGGATAAATCCTACGCCGGACCGACACCGAAGGAATGCCACTTAGTGATCGATCGCGGCGATATGGCAGGGCGCGTCACCAGCGTGGCCATGAGCGAAGCCTTGAGACAGGTGGTCGGACTCGCCTATGTCACACCTGCCCTCGCCACCATCGGCGGAAAAATCGCCATACGCATCGATGGCGGCGCCATGGTCGAAGCGATCATCGTCAAACCACCGTTTTATGACCCCGAAGGCGCACGCCAGAAAACCAAACCGGCACTCACGGCGCAGGTCGGATCATGAACGGTCCGATGCGAACTGATCCCGCGACGCCGCCGCGAACCAGCCCACTGCACAGCGCGCTGGCAACGTTATCCTCGCAGTGGGTGACCATCAATCAAATGCGAGTCGCGACCAGAATCGGTACACCGGCCGAGGAACGAGCGAATCTACGAGCGGTCGCGCTGGCCGATTTATCTCACCTAAAGCGCTGCGGACTGAAAGGTCCTGGCGCCGAAGCCTGGCTCAAGGCCACAGGCGTTGAGCCGCCCTTAGGCATCAACCAATGGGCGCCGCTTGGCGAATGCAGCCTGATCGCCCGGCTCGCCAGCAGTGAATTCTTGATCGAAGATAACGTGGGACAAGATTACGCCGACCGAGTCCGCTCGCAATTGGGCCGAGGTGTTGTGGGCGTTACGCCCGTGTTGCGGCAAGACGCCGAGATCGCCCTCGCTGGCCCGCACATCAATGAGCTTCTCCTGCAAATCTGCAGTGTGAATTTTGCTGCGCTCGATATCGCTTTACGTCCCATCGTCATGACATCGATGATGGGCGTGTCGGTGTTGGTCATTCCCGGTGCATCGCGCGGCGCCCCGTTTTACCAGGCGTGGTGCGACGCAACCTATGCTGTTTATGTTTGGGAACACCTGCTTCAAATCGCCGAGGAACTGAGTGGTGGAGCCGTCGGGTTAGCGGCATTGTTCCCAGACATGAAACCGGAACACCAGCAATAATACTCAACCGCTCTTAACAGGGAGAAAATCGATGAAGCCAAGCGAAGCAAAAAAGTGGTTAAAGGATAAAAACATCAAGTTCATTCTGGCGCAGTTCGTCGATATCCACGGCGCGGCAAAATCCAAAGCCGTGCCGTCCTCCCACTATGAAGACCTGGTCGGGGCGGGCGCGGGATTTGCGGGCTTCGCCATGTGGGGCTTCGGCATGGGACCGGAGGGGCCCGACTACATGGCCGTCGGCG
The DNA here is from genome assembly GCA_030856925.1 of Pseudomonadota bacterium. GTDB lineage: Bacteria > Pseudomonadota > Gammaproteobacteria > Burkholderiales > JALYOK01 > JALYOK01. The sequence continues at coordinate 1,574 of JALYOK010000179.1, read as the reverse complement.
AGCCCGGCCGTATCTGCGAACTACCTTGGATGCCCGGTTTCGCGCGCATGGTGTGCGACGGCCACGTGCATGGCAAGCCCTATTTGTTCGATTCGCGCGTGGTGTTGAAACGCCAGTTGGAGAAACTCAAGAAACGCAACTGGACGCTCTACACCGGCATCGAGCCGGAGTTTTTTCTGTTGAAGAGAAATGAGGCTGGCAAGCTGGCGCCCGTGGACGACAGCGACAATCTCGATAAGCCCTGCTACGACTATAAGGGCCTGTCCCGTAGCACAGCTTATTTAGAAGAATTGGTCACGGCACTCATACAAATCGGCCTCGACGTGTATCAGATCGATCACGAAGACGGCAACGGCCAATTCGAGATCAACTATACCTACACCGATTGCCTGACGTCGGCGGACAACTTGATCCTGTTCAAGATGGCGGCATCGGAAATCGCCAAGAAACACGGCATGATCTGCACCTTCATGCCCAAGCCCTTCGCGAACCGCACCGGTTCCGGCGGCCACTATCACATGTCCATCAGCGACGGCAAAGTGAAGAATATTTTTCACGACGATTCCGACAAGAACGGCCTAGGCCTGTCGAAAGTCGCCTATCAATTTTTGGCCGGTCTACTCGCCCACGCGCCCGCGCTGACGGCCATCGCCGCGCCGACCATCAATTCGTATAAACGCCTTGTGGTTGGTCGCGCATTATCGGGCGCGACCTGGGCGCCGGCCTATGTCGCCTATGGCAACAACAACCGCACGTCCATGGTGCGTATTCCCTACGGCCGCTTGGAAATGCGCTTACCGGACCTCGGGTCGAATCCCTATCTGGTAACCTCGGCAATCATCGCCGCCGGCCTCGACGGCGTCGAGCGCAAACTCGATCCCGGCGCCCCGAATAACGATAACCTTTATACCTACTCCGCGGCAGACCTCAAGGAGCGTGGCATATCGGTGTTACCACAAAGTTTGAAGGAATCGATAGACGCTTTGGAAAATGACAAAGTCGTGTGCGATTCTCTCGGACCCGATTTCGCCAAGGAATACATCGATCTCAAACGCATGGAATGGGTGGAGTATTCGCGCCACGTGTCGGAGTGGGAATTGAATCGCTATGTGGAGTTTTTTTGATTGCAGAACGCGTGTTTTCACCGAAACATGTCATTCCCGCGAACGCGGGAATCCAGTGTCGTTCGAAAAGACACTGGGTCCCCGCCTGCGCGGGGACGACGAAACTTTTTTTGAACGTCAATGTGCGAAAGGCCAAGGCTGAAGAACCGCATGGACACTGCCTGTCCGGCACGATGCCGTGGAACGGCAAACCCCATGCGCTTCGCAGCCATGGTGTTCATTGATTTTTTGGAGACATCAACATGTGTGGAATCGTAGGACTGCTGATCAAGAAACCGGAATTGCGCGAACATCTTGGCGAATGGATGATGCCCATGCTGATCGGCATGACCGAGCGGGGGCCGGACTCGGCGGGACTTGCCGTCTACACCAAAGAAGCGGGCGCGAACGAATTCAAATACAGCCTGCACGCACCGGCCATGGACTACGATTGGAGCGCGGTCGAGCGCG
>JALYOK010000174.1 GCA_030856925.1 Pseudomonadota bacterium | reverse complement strand
GCTTCGTCTGTGCCATGTCCTTTTGCTTGCAATGTTCACGTTCGCAGCGTGCACCAAGGAGCCGATCTATCGCCAGCAAAGTTACGTCTTCGGGACATTGGTTGAAGTCACCCTCTGGGGCGAGAACGACGCGCGCGCGCAGGAACTCATCGGCAAAGTGCTACGCGAGTTCGATCGTTTGCATAAAGAATTGCATGCGTGGCAACCGAGCGAACTGACCAAAGTCAACGAAGCCATCGCCAAAGGCGAGGCGATCACGACCACGCCGGAACTTGCGGCGATACTCCAGGACGCAACGAAACTATCGGTGCAATCGAACGGCACGTTCAATCCCGCCATCGGAAAATTGATCGAACTGTGGGGATTTCAGAGCGATGAATTCAAGCCCGTGATCCCCGATCCGGAAAAAATCAAAGCCCTGGTGCATGCAAAGCCCAGCATGGCCGATCTAAAAATCGACGGCGCGACCATCAGTAGCGGCAATCGCGACGTGCAGATCGATCTCGGCGGCTATGCCAAAGGCTACGCGCTCGATCGCGCCATCGACATCCTCAAAAAAGAAGGCACTCAAAACGCGCTCATCAACATCGGCGGCAACATCATCGCCCTGGGCGAGCGTGGCAACCGGCCGTGGAGAATCGGCATCCAGCATCCGCGCAAACCCTCGGCCATCGCGGTGATGGATATTTACAACGGAGAAGCCATTGGCACCTCGGGCGACTATCAGCGCTACTTCGAAAAAGCCGGTCAGCGCTATTGCCATATTATCGATCCCGCCACCGGCAGGCCCGTTGCAAATGTTCAGTCGGTCACCATCGTCGCCAAGCGCGGAATTCAGGCGGGCGTATTGTCGGACGTCGCATCCAAGCCCATCTTCGTCGCCGCTTCGGACAAGTGGCGCGAAGCCGCGCGCGCCATGGGCATCGATCTGGTCATGCGCGTGGATGGCAACGGCGGTGTCGACGTGACTTCGTTGATGTCGAAGCGGCTGACGTTCGACGACAAGAAACTTACGGTGCGCGAAGTCCCCTAACCCAAACACCTTTCCCGCAGCGCCACTCGCAATCTATCTGACAGTTCATTCGTTGGCGTTTTGGAAGGCGATTCCCGCATCACGTGGCCCCAAATTGGCCCAGGAAAATGCTTATCACCCACGAAACGCGGAATCACGTGCCAATGCAAGTGAGGCGTCACGTTGCCGAGTGACGCGAGATTGATTTTGTCGGGCTGCATGATTTGCCGCAGAGTTTCTTCCACGGCGAAGACAATGGACATGAAATGCGTGCGATCCTCGCGGGACAAATCCGTCATTTCGCGTACATGGTTTTGCCAGATGACGCGGCTAAAACCGGCATAGTCCGGATCGCCGACGAGGACGACTCGGCAACGTTGGTCTTGCCAGAGCAATTCGCCGCCAACGGTTTCACACAGATCACAGGACATCGTTAAGGCAGTAATAAGCGCTACTTAGGGGACCTCTGATTAAGTCCAGCGCGACCGCGAGGGACTTAATCAGAGGTTCCTTAGCTCATCGCCACAAATCGTGGCTGCGATACGATACGCTGCATCCAAGCTTGAATCGCCGGATAGCGGCCCAGATCAAAGCCGCCATTATCGGCCCGGTGGGTGTACGCAAACAACGCAATATCGGCGATGGAATATCGTGTATCGACAAAAAATTCTCGCTTCGCCAAATGATGTTCCATCACATTGAGCGCTTGATAGCCGCGTTCCCACAAGCGCGGCAACTCGGCGCGGCGGGCATGATCCGGCGGCAAATATTTACATATGAAGCGCGCTACGGCAATGTATGGTTCATGGCTATATTGCTCGAAGAACCGCCATTGGAGCGCTTCTGCACGGTGCGACTTATCGACGGGCCAATAGTCCGTAGCGTCGGCCAGGTAACAAAGAATCGCGTTGGATTTCGCCAAAAACACGCCCGGCTCGATTTCCAGCGTCGGCACTTTGCCGTTGGGATTCATGGCACGAAAGTCCGCCGTGCGCGTCGCGCCCTGCATGATATCGATTTCTTCCCACCGATACGGTTGCTGAAGTTGCTCTAGCAACAACTTGACCTTGTAGCAGTTGCCCGAGGATGACATGCCAAATACTTTCAGCATTGCAGTTTCCTTGCTTTATTGCTTCCCCCCTATCCCGGCCTTCCCCTTGAAGGCGAAGGAGCACGGTCGCGGTAATTACATCCGGCGTTACTTCTTCTTCGGTTTATTCAAGCACCCGCGCGGCGCGGCCCTCAGTAGTACTTCGCTCTTTTTCGCGTCGCCCCAATGAATGAGGGACATTTTTTCGCCCGACGATTTCAACGCGGCTTCTACTTCCGGGCCCCCGGCGACGTCTCCGGTGATGGCGTCGTCGGCCTTGGGTTCTGTTCCGGAGCGCCACTCGTACAGGCCAAAGCCTTCAGGCAACTCAACCAATAGGTATCGACAGCTTGGGTCGTACCAGAAGATTTTCGCTTCGTCGGCCCACACCTGATGTGCTGCGAGCATGGCGAAGCTAAAAGCGATTGACCTAACTAAGTCCACAGGTTTTCCTTCTTGCTAGTCGTCCTTAGGCTTGGCTGCGGCGGCCTGTTCTTGTTCTTCCAAGACCATGAGTTCGAGGGATACCATATCGATCACACAATAATTGGTGACTTCGCAC
>JALYOK010000168.1 GCA_030856925.1 Pseudomonadota bacterium | reverse complement strand
CCGCCACGTCGAGCGCGAAACTCAGCACTTGCTCCGACACGATGATGGTGATCTCGCGCAGCTTGCGAATCTCGTTAAGCGCCTTGGCAATGTCCTTGATGATGGAAGGCTGGATGCCCTCCGTCGGCTCGTCGAGCAGCAACACCTTGGGATTGGTCACAAGCGCACGGGCAATCGCTAATTGCTGTTGCTGGCCGCCCGAGAGATTACCGCCCTTGCGTTTGCGCATGTCGAACAGCACCGGGAATAGCGCGTAAATGTCTTGGGGAATTTCCTTATCCTTCGCATTTTCCAAGCCGGTCTCGATGTTTTCTTGTACCGTCAGGGTTGGAAATATCATGCGGCCTTGGGGGACATAACCGAGACCGCCTGCCACGCGTTGGTAGCTTTCCGCGTTGGTCAAGTTCTTGCCGTCGACGGTGATGGAGCCCGCGCGCGTCGGAAGAATTCCGATCAGCGCCTTGAACAGCGTCGTCTTGCCCATGCCGTTGCGACCCATGATGGCGACGGTCTCGTTTTTCTCGACCGCGAAGGTAATTCCGCGTATCGCCTCGCTTTGGCCGTAACTGACCTTCAATGCACTGACTTCCAGCATCTCTTTTAGTCTCCCAAATACACTTCGATCACGCGCGGATCCGCCTGAACTTTGGTCATACTGCCTTCCGCCAGAATTTTGCCCTGATGCAGGACCGTGACCTTATCAGCGATCTTGCTCACGAACTCCATGTCGTGCTCGATCACGATCATCGAGCGATCGCGGCAGATGCGGTTGAGCAAGTCCGCCGTTTGGTCGCGTTCGCGCGCACTCATGCCGGCGATGGGTTCGTCGAGCATCAACAACTCCGGGTCTTGCATGAGCAACATGCCAATTTCCAACCACTGTTTTTGGCCATGGCTCAGCAGGCCCGCCTCGCTCCCAAGCTCGTCCTTCAAACCGATTTCCTCGGCGATTTCATGCACCCTTGCGACCACATCGTCGGTGCGCTCGAACATCAAGCAGCCGAATACGCCGCGACCTTTGGGAAACGACAGTTCCAAGTTTTGAAACACCGATAGATTTTCATAGATGGAGGGCGTCTGAAACTTGCGTCCCACCCCGGCGCGGACGATGGCGTGTTCCGATAGTTTCGTCAGCTCCTGGTCTTTGAACTTCACGCTACCCTTGGTCGCCTTGGTCTTGCCGCAGATCAAGTCCAACACCGTTGTCTTCCCGGCGCCGTTGGGCCCGATCACGACGCGTAGCTCGTTCTTGTCCACGTAAAAATTCAAATCATCGACGGCTTTGAATCCGTCGAAGGAAACGGTTAACCCTTCGACCGACAAGATGAGTTTTGATGCGGGCATCGCTGGCTGGTTTCCTGAATTTAAACCGCTTGCGGCTTAGCTGCCTGCAAAGAGTCGGTTGTCGGTTTCAATAAGGGTTCTTTTGGGATTACGCCACTCTCGCGCCCGTCGTCCATTACCGGGTCCGTCGGCTGTGATGGCTTCTTCCTGCCGCGACGATTCATCCAACTTTCGACTACTCCAGCCAAGCCGTTGGGGAATACCAACACCACGGCAATGAACAGCGCCGCCATTAGAAACAACCACAGGTCCGGAAAACTTTCCGAGAAAAAAGTCTTGCCGAAATTGACCAGTAACGTGCCGTAGACGGCGCCCTCCAGAGACATGCGTCCGCCCACTGCAGCGAAGATCACCATCTCGATCGACGGCACGATGCCAACGAAGGAAGGCGACATGAAACCCACTTGCAAGGTAAACATCGCGCCGCCGATGGCCGACAACATCGCAGACAAGCAAAACACGAAGATCTTGAAATTCGCCACGTCGTAGCCGGAAAAACGCACGCGATCCTCTTTGTCGCGCATCGCCAGCAACAACAAACCGAGCTTGCTGGAAATGATCCAGCGGCAGGCGAGGATGGCGACGATAAGTAACGCCACGTTCACGTAATAGAGAATATATTTGGCGCTATCGGTGCGTATGTCCCAGCCGTGCAAGGTTTTCAGGTCGGTGATGCCGTTCACACCGCCGGTATAACCTTGCTGGCCGATGATCAGCACCGATAGAATCAATGCGATCGCCTGGGTGATGATCGCGAAGTACACGCCGCCCACGCGGCGCTTGAACATCGCCACGCCGATGATGAACGCCAGCAAGGTTGGCAGCGCCAACATCGCGATCAGACTAAAACTGAAACTGTGGAACGGCTGCCAGAACAGTGGCAGCGCGGTAATCTGATTCCAATCCATGAAATCCGGGATACCCGGTGTCGACTGAATCTTGGTGCTGACCGGGTCCGAGGCTTCCAGCTTCAGGAACATGGCGATGCAATAGCCGCCCAGCCCGAAGAATACGCCCTGGCCCAGGCTCAGGATTCCACCGTAGCCCCACAGCATGACCAGGCCGATGGCGATAAAGGCGTAACTCAGATACTTCCCGACCAGGTTAAGACGGAAAATATCGAGCGCCAGCGGAAACACGAGGATCAATATTGCCGCGAGAATCGCTAAGTTGATGGTTCCTCGCCGGCCACCCATTACATTTCGAAACATCGTTTGCATTCGTATGCGTCTCATTGCGGTCAGCGACGAATCTTGCTGACAAAAAGTCCCTGGGGTCGCAGCATCAGCACCGTCACGACGAATAACAAGGTCAGCACCTTGGCCATGGAACCCGTCAGGAAAAACTCGGTGATCGACTGGGTCTGGGCGATGCCGAAGGCCGCCGCAATGGTTCCGAGCAGACTGGCCGCGCCGCCGAAAGTCACCACCAGAAACGCATCGACGATGTACAAAGAGCCGCTGGTCGGCCCGGTGGAACCGATCATGGTGAACGCAGCGCCGGCAATACCGGCGATGCCGCAACCCAGCGCGAAGGTGAGGCGATCGACTTTTTTCGTGTTAATGCCGATCGCGTTGCTCATGGTGCGATTCGCGACCGTCGCACGAACGCGCAAACCCCAGCGCGAACGGAACAACATCAGGAACACGATGCCCGTCACCAACAGGGTGAGCCCCATTACGAACAAGCCATTGATGGGAATGTCGATGGATTCGGT
>JALYOK010000432.1 GCA_030856925.1 Pseudomonadota bacterium | reverse complement strand
CCTTTGTTCAGATCGAAGCGGCCTACCGCACAATTGACCTGGGATTCCACCGCCGGATCGACTGCGGGAATCAGCGCAACAAATAGGTTCACCGCCCATAAATCGAAAATTCCCGACTTCATGTTCTGCGGCCACACCGCAAAGTCCAATCGGCCGTCGCCATACTGCATGGCGCGCTCGAGACGGGGGCTTTGCGACTTGATATCCATGTGCAGGCTAAACAGACCGTGCAAATCGGATTCGGGTTTGACCCGGCGCCCCAGCACACCATAGTCGAACCGATCAACCCGAACGTTGGCGTCCAGTGCGATGCCTGCGTCGCTGGGACGATAACCTAACGTCAGCTTAGCCGATCCGCCCGGCATATTCCCTTGCACAGGGCCTAAAACGAGTTTACCGTCGTCGAGCACCGCCCGCAGCGAGCCGCTGCCGAGGTGATCTCGACCGGAGAGCACTTCACCAACATCAACCGCCAAGGTCGCGTCCTGGCGCTTTAGCGTGGCTGGGCTCAACATCTCCTCAGTCTTCGCTGAGGCCACCTTGGCCTGGTTGCGTAGGTCCGCCTCACTGAGTTTTTTTTCTTCTTTAGCGGGCTTCTTTTCCGCCAGTGCCCAGCCGTCTAATTTGAAATCGTCCAACTGAATACGGGGCGCCGTCAATTGCAAAACGATTTTAGGACGCACACCGGTAACTCGCACGCTTCCACTGCCTTTGAGTTCACTGGCGCCGACCTTAAGTTCAAGCCCAGGCATTTCATAACCCGCGTTGGAAACTCGAAAACGGCTATCGAGCCGGTAAGGCCCCCAATGCGGCAAGGAGGTGCGCGCCAGTTCATCTAGCGTATTCAAACTCGCTCCCGATACCGACAATTGCAGCTCCACTTCCCGCTGGGAAACCGGCAACGATACCTTTCCCGACAAACCAACGCGGGCGCCAGCGGCTTCGGCCGTTAACGAGAACGGCACGTTGGATGTTGCATGCAACAACTCCGACACCGATCCGCTCGCAACACGTATCTTGATCGGGATTTTATCAATTAAACCGTCGAGATCCAGATGTACGGGTTGCTTAGGTTGCGCCTCGATCAACCCTTTGCTGAGCGCAATGCGCAAGCCTCCCTTGCCATTCACCTCGCCTAACACTAACGCGCCTGCTTCCACTGAGCCGACCAGCGCCGAGCGTTCCAACATCTCGCCCAATCGATGGCCTTTTGCAATGAGCTGCAACTGCAGCAAGTCGGCTTTTACTTCCAATGTTTCGACCACCCTCAGTGTGCGCAGAATCCGGCCGATGTCAGGCCTCTCGGCGGCAACCCATAAGATGGCTTGCGGCGTTTTTCCGCGCATATCGAGCGCTACGGCGCCGGTGAAGACCGTGTCGGCGTAGTTTGCCGAGAACGGCGAAGCAACCATCTGTCCGCCGCGAATTTTGCCGACAAACGTGATATCGGTCACCGCAGCGGGCGTCAACGCGATGCGCTTTATCCCTACGTCCACATCGGCGTCCGTCAGATCGATGCCTTGCGGAAGTATCGGTAATTCAATGACCGGTTTGGATGGGCCCGGTTTTGGCGGCGGCAGCATGGCTTCCAACTCGGTTAATTCCAAATTGGCGGCTCGCAGCTTCGCCACGATGAGCGGCTTGCGGTCGATACCCACGCGTGCGAAATTGCCGCTGAACTTCGTCTTGCCCAATTGCACGTCAAGTTCGTTAAGGCGCCACTCGTTATTGACGATGTGCACCCGGCCAGAGAGCGCAACAGGCGCGGTGCTTTTCGGCGAGAGTCCCAGCCAGCGCGCGACGTTACCCGCTCGTGGACTGCCAAGCTTGATGGTAATGTCGGTGGCAGAATTTTTCTCCGGCGCGGCGATATTTCCTTGCAGGCTGAGGGTCGCGCGGGAACCGGTGGCGACGATCTCGACAGGCCACTGATCCGCCTCGCTCAACGTGACAAGATCACCGCCCTTGAAATCCGCAGTCAAGCGTTCGCCGAGCAGCGAACCGCGAATCTTGCCGTTCAGACGCCCTCCGGGCGGCAACTCGATATCCAAACGATCCAGCCGAACCGCGACCGGCTTGCCGCCTGCGACGTTACCGTAGGTCAAATCTCCGTCCGCCACCTCAAGCTTCATTTGCAGCGATTCCACCAACGCGTCAATGTTTTTTCCCGTGCCGGCAAAACGTAGCAGGAAATGACCCAACCTGCCCTTCACACCATCGGCGCCGGTAAGCAGCCGAGCCAATTGACCCAGCTCAGTCTTATCGGCGCCCATTTCAATCCGGAACGCGGGAATGCTCGCCGCGCCGTCGAGATCGATTTCGCCTACCAGCGGCACATCTGCGACGATGGCTTGCACCGGCGCTTTCAATATGCCGCCATGCACACTTACTTGCAAAGATGATGCGCGCACATCCCCCGGCAAGCCGATCCAACGGTCGACCTTGAGCGCAAGATCAGCCTCCACCCAAGCCAGTTCGCGGAACTCGAATTGTTTCGCATTATGCTTATTTTTGAGCGCTTGCAAGTCGATGGAATCTCCGTCAGCTTTGCTGGTCTTGCCGGGCGCGGTGCGAAAAGGGGACACATCGAACACGGGCAGCGTGAACTGACCTTTTACACGCGGGACGGCTTGAGTCACATCCACAAGCAGTTGACCTTGCAGCGCGGTTTGGCCCATTGCGCCGCGAAGGTCATTAATGTGGAGTACGCCGTTTTCCCAGATCACCTGCCCGCTCAATCCGGTAGCACCGACCGGCGGCAGATTGACTTGAAGCAACCGCTCCAGATTCGAAAGATCGTCCGCACCCATACCGAAAGTCAGATTCGCGCTGGTCTGCGCGGCGTCTGGCCGGACGGATCCGGTAATGTTGAGCACGGTGCCCGCAAACTCGAGTGAAAACTCGAGCGGCCAGTTCTTACGATCTTCGGTCAACGCAGAGATCGAACCACCGGTGATGGACACCGTGTACGGA
>JALYOK010000130.1 GCA_030856925.1 Pseudomonadota bacterium | reverse complement strand
GGGCTCGCCAAGGCGGCGCTCGGCGGCCGCATCGGCACGGGCAAGGCGAGCCGGCTCGTCGACACGAGCTTTTGCATCGACCACGACGAGACGCTCGCGATCGTGACCGAGCGCGACGCGGACGGCCTCGAGCTCATCCGCCATTCGACGGCGCATCTGCTCGCCTATGCGGTTAAAGAATTATTTCCCGACGCCCAGGTGACCATCGGCCCGGTGATCGAGAACGGTTTCTACTATGACTTTTCCTACAAGCGCTCGTTTACACTGGAAGATTTGACCAAGATCGAGCAGAAAATGGGGGAGTTGGCGAAGCAGGATTTTCCGGTTGTGCGCGAGGCTTGGGAACGCGACAAGGCCGTCGAGTTCTTCAAGAATATCGGCGAGCACTACAAGGCCGAGATCATCGCTTCTATTCCGGCAGATCAGGAGATTGGGCTTTATCGGGAGGGGGATTTCGTCGACCTGTGTCGCGGACCTCATGTGCCCTCGACCGGCAAGCTTAAGGTATTCAAGCTGATGAAGGTGGCGGGCGCCTATTGGCGCGGCGATTCGAAAAATGAGATGTTGCAGCGTATTTACGGCACCGCCTGGGCGAAACAAGAGGACCAGCAAGCGTATCTTCATATGCTGGAAGAAGCCGAGAAGCGTGACCATCGCAAGCTCGGCAAGCAACTCGATCTGTTCCATATGCAAGACGAAGCGCCAGGAATGGTTTTTTGGCATCCTAAAGGCTGGACGCTGTGGCAGCAGGTCGAGCAATACATGCGCAAGATCTATCACGATAATGGCTATCAAGAAGTTAAGTGCCCGCAGATTATCGATCGGTCGCTGTGGGAAAAATCCGGCCATTGGGATAACTTCAAAGAGAACATGTTCACTACCGCTTCGGAAAATCGCGACTACGCGGTGAAGCCGATGAATTGCCCCGGACACATTCAGGTGTTCAATTCCGACTTGCGCAGCTATCGCGATTTGCCGCTGCGCTACGGCGAGTTCGGTTCTTGTCACCGCAACGAGCCGTCGGGCGCGTTGCATGGCATCATGCGCGTGCGCGCTTTTACTCAGGACGATGGCCATATTTTTTGCACCGAAGATCAGATTCAACCGGAATGCGTGGCTTACACGGCGCTGTTGCAGAAGGTCTACTCGGTGTTTGGCTTTACCGACATCGTTTATAAACTTGCGTTACGCCCCGAAAAGCGCGTCGGCGCCGATGATCGTTGGGACAAGGCGGAAGCCGCGCTCGCAACTTCGCTGGAGGCGAGCGGCGTGTCCTACGAGCGGCTGCCCGGGGAGGGCGCATTCTACGGCCCGAAAATCGAATATCACCTCAAGGACAGCATCGGGCGTTCGTGGCAATGCGGAACTATGCAGGTCGATTTCTCCATGCCAGGCCAATTAGGCGCGGAATATGTCGCCGACGACAACACCCGCAAAGTTCCGGTGATGCTGCACCGGGCGATGATCGGCTCGATGGAGCGCTTCATCGGCATCCTGATTGAAAATTATGCCGGCGCTTTTCCGCTATGGCTCGCGCCTGAGCAACTCGTGGTTATGAACGTGTCTGAGCATCAAGCCTCGTATGTTGCGCAAGTCACCGAAGCGCTCAAATCGGCCGGATTTCGGGCCAAGCCTGATTTGCGGAATGAGAAAATTTCCTATAAAATTCGGGAACATAGTATGCAAAAACTACCCTATCAAGTTATTTTGGGTGATAAGGAATTGGCCGCGCAAACGATTGCGATTCGGACTCGTAAAGGCGAAGATTTGGGGCAAATGTCCATCGCATCGTTTATAGATCGGCTGAAGTCTGAGATTGCTGCAGTGTTCGCGTAAGGTATAAACGTCCCGTGGTAATTCGGTTAGTCTGGTTGGCCGTACACGGATGGTTTGAATTCTAGGGAGGCATCGCAATAGCCCAGGAAAAAGAACTGCGACTCAACGGGGAAATCACTGCTCCCGAGATTCGTTTGATCGGAAAAGACAGTGAGCAGATCGGTGTGGTGAGTTTAGCAACCGCCCAAACCATGGCGGAAGAGGCTGAGTTGGATTTGGTGGAAATTTCGCCATCCGCGATTCCGCCGGTGTGCCGAATTATGGATTTCGGCAAACACAAATACCGAGAGAGCAAAAAAGCTCACGAGGCTAAGCTCAAGCAGAAGCAGATACAGGTCAAAGAAGTTAAGTTCCGCCCCGGCACTGACGAGGGCGACTATCAGATCAAGTTGCGCAATCTGGTCAAGTTTCTCTCGGAAGGCGACAAGGCCAAAGTTTCACTGCGGTTCAAGGGCCGCGAGATGGCCCATCAAGAATTGGGCTTCAATTTGTTGAAGCGTGTGGAAGGCGACTTAACGGCTTACGGCGCCGTGGAGCAGTTTCCCAAAATGGAAGGCCGACAATTGGTGATGGTGGTGGGGCCGAAGAAGAAGCAAGTGTAGTGGTAGTAACCATAGCGTGTTCGGGTTGTTAAAGTGTTCCCAAGGAACCACCCGGCGCGAATTCAAAATCTAGAACGGAGTTAGCAATGCCTAAGATGAAGTCCAAGAGCGGGGCGGCCAAGCGCTTTAAGGTGCGAGGTTCCGGCAGCGTTAAACGCTCGCAAGCGTTCAAACGTCATATCCTGACCAAGAAGACTACCAAGAACAAACGCCAACTGCGTGGCACCACAGGCGTGCATGATAGCGACTTGGGCTCGATTCGAGCGATGTTGCCTTACGGCTAAAGGACGATACAGATGCCAAGAGTTAAGCGTGGGGTGACGGCGCATGCCCGTCACAAAAAAATCATCGACCAAGCCAAAGGCTATCGCGGTCGCCGTAAGAACGTATACCGGATCGCCAAAGAGGCGGTCATGCGCGCAGGGCAATACGCCTATCGCGATCGCCGCAATCGCAAGCGCGATTTTCGCGGTCTGTGGATCGCGCGCATCAACGCCGCCGCTCGTGAAGCAGGGATGAAGTACAGCACCTTCATGAATGGGCTGAAGAAAGCTGCAATTGAGATCGACCGCAAAGTGCTGGCGGACATTGCGGTGTTCGATAAGATCGCGTTTCAGAAATTGGTCGAACAAGCGAAGATCAGCCTGTCCAGCTAATCCTTATCTGAGGGCAAATGGGAGGCCAATGGCCTCCTTTTTTTTACGGAAGCTCTGACTAAGCCCGATTTCGTCGTGATCTTGCGTTACTTACAAAAAATATTTCGTACATATCATTTATGTGCGGCGCCAATATTTTTTCTTCGCACTTTGCCTCACTTAGAACTCGAACTTATTTAGAACTTCCTTAGCAATTGATGCCATGGCTTTTCTCGAAAACCTCGATGAGATTGTGCGCGATGCATTGGAGGCGCTAGCGGCAGTCAACGACGCGCCTGAATTGGAGCGGGTCAAGGCGCGCTACCTCGGAAAGTCCGGCAGCCTGACCGGCTTGCTAAAACAACTTGGCGCCCTTGCCC
>JALYOK010000110.1 GCA_030856925.1 Pseudomonadota bacterium | reverse complement strand
GTCTGTCGGCGTCGTCGTCGAAATCCTGGTGTTTTTGTACTTTGCGCGTATCCAGCAACGCTTTGCCGTGCAACGGATTTTTTTGTTTTGCTTTGTCGTCGCGGCGTTTCGTTTCTTGCTCATCGCGTGGGGCGTCCGCTGGATTGCCGTTTTGTTTTTTGCTCAGATGTTACATGCGTTGACCTTCGGCGCCTTCCACGTGATTGCCATGGGTTTCGTCCATCGTTATTTCAGCGGACGCCATCAAGGCAAAGGCCAAGCCTTGTTCAGTGGCTTGACCTACGGCGCGGGCAGCATGCTCGGCGGCCTGCTCAGCGGTTTCATCTGGGAGCCATTGGGGCCGGGCATCACTTTTTCTTTGGCTGCCTTGAGCGCGCTGACGGGCTTTTTTCTACTCTGGTGGAAGCGGCCGTTTGATGAGGATTAACAGGCTCGTTGCGTTGTCGTACCCCTCGCGACGTGGCATAATTTACGCTTTACTGTTCACCCTGCCATGGCTGCGCTGACCCTCTACGACAAACTTTGGAACGCCCATCTGGTTCATGAGGAATCCGACGGCACGGCGTTAATTTATATCGACCGCCATTTGGTGCATGAAGTCACCAGTCCGCAGGCGTTCGAGGGCTTGCGCCTTGCCGGACGCCAGCCGTGGCGCATGGGTTCGGTGGTCGCAACGGCCGATCACAACACGCCGACCAAGGATTGGGACCAGGGCATCAAGGATCCGATTTCGCGCACCCAAGTCGAAACCCTCGATGCGAACATCAAAGCGTTCGGCGCGAAAGCGTATTTCCCGTTCCTCGATAAACGCCAGGGCATCGTCCATGTGATCGGACCGGAGCAAGGCGCCACCTTGCCCGGCATGACGGTCGTATGCGGCGATTCCCACACCAGCACCCACGGCGCGTTCGCGGCCCTGGCGATGGGCATCGGCACCAGCGAAGTCGAGCATGTGCTCGCCACCCAGACTTTGGTGCAGAAGAAAGCGAAGGCGATGATGGTAAGGGTCGAAGGATCGCTGCCGAAATTCGTCACGGCCAAAGATATCGCGCTGGCAGTCATCGGCAAGATCGGCACGGCTGGCGGCACCGGCCATGCCATCGAATTCGGCGGCAGCGCCATCCGCTCGTTGTCAATTGAAGGGCGGATGACTCTGTGCAATATGGCGATTGAGGCGGGAGCGCGCGCCGGCATGATCGCCGCCGATGAGACAACCATTCATTACGTCAAAGGCCGACCGTTCTCGCCTAAAGGTGAGGAGTGGGACCAGGCCGTGGCCTATTGGCGTACGCTGCATTCCGACCTGGGCGCAAAGTTCGATAGAGTGGTCGAGATCGATGCTGCGACCATCACGCCGCTGGTGACCTGGGGCACATCGCCGGAAATGGTCGTCGCGGTAACCGATCGGGTGCCCGATCCCGACAAAGTCAAGGATGCGACCAGGCGCGAAGGCATGGAGCGTGCCTTGACCTACATGGGCCTCACCCCCGGCACGCCGATAACCGCGATTCACGTCGACAAGATTTTCATCGGTTCCTGCACCAACTCCCGGATTGAAGATCTGCGCGCCGCGGCGTCGGTGGTCGAGGGTCGCCGCATCGCCGGTAATATCAAGTTGGCGATGGTGGTGCCCGGCTCCGGGCTGGTGAAAGCGCAGGCGGAGCAGGAAGGCCTGGACAAAATATTCACGGCGGCCGGCTTCGAGTGGCGTGAGCCGGGTTGTTCCATGTGCTTGGGTATGAACGAGGACCAACTGTCGCCGGGCGAGCGCTGCGCCTCGACATCCAATCGCAATTTCGAAGGCCGGCAAGGAACCGGTGGTCGTACTCATTTGGTCAGCCCTGTTATGGCCGCGGCCGCGGCGATCGCCGGCCATTTCGTTGACGTCAGAGGTTTGTAAGCAGGAATCGCATGGAAAAATTCACTCGTTTACAAGGATTGGTCGCGCCGCTGGATCGCGCCAATGTCGATACCGACGCGGTTATTCCCAAGCAGTTTTTGAAGTCCATCAAACGCACGGGCTTCGGGCCGAATTTGTTCGACGCTTGGCGCTACTTGGACCGCGGCGAGCCGGGCAGAGACAACAGTTCGCGGCCGCTCAACAGCGAATTTGTGCTGAACCAGCCGCGCTATAAAGGTGCGCAGATCCTGCTGACGCGAGAGAATTTCGGCTGTGGTTCCAGCCGCGAACATGCCCCTTGGGCATTGATGGATTATGGCTTTCGCACGGTGATCGCACCGAGCTTCGCTGATATTTTTTTCACCAATTGTTTCAAGAACGGCTTGTTGCCCATCGCGCTAGGCGCCAGCGAAGTGGATCGCTTGTTCGGCGAAGTTGCGCCCAACCCGGGTTATCGCTTGACCATCGACCTTGACGCGCAAACGGTGACCACGCCGTCCGGCACAGCCTACCGCTTCGAGATCGACCCGTTCCGGAGATATTGTTTACTGAATGGGCTGGACGAGATCGCTTTGACCTTGAAGAACGCCGACAAAATTCGCGCTTACGAAGAGTTGCGTAAAGCGCGTGAGCCTTGGATTTTTGCTTAGAAATTAAAGAATGAAAATAGCGATTTTGCCGGGCGACGGCATCGGCCACGAGATCATGGTGCAAGCGCTACGCGTGCTGGACCTGCTGCGCCAAGATGGTTTGAACTTCGAAACGGAAAAAGCGTCCGTCGGCGGGTCGGCTTACGACGAAACCGGTTTGCCGTTGCCGGAAGCAACGTTGAAACTTGCTCAGCAGGCCGATGCGGTGTTGTTCGGCGCCGTGGGCGGTACGCAATATGATCCTTTGCCGCGCAACCAGCGTCCGGAGCAGGCCATTCTCGGACTGCGCAAGAATCTGGGCCTGTTCGCCAATCTGCGTCCGGCCTTGCTGTATCCGGAATTGGCGAACGCCTCAAGCATGAAACCTGAAGTGGTCGCGGGTTTGGATCTGATGATCATCCGCGAATTGACCGGCGATATTTATTTTGGCGAGCCGCGCGGCATACACAAAAACGAAGCGGGCGAGCGCGTCGGGGTCAATACCATGACCTATCGCGAATCGGAAATACGCCGCATCGCCCATGTCGGTTTTCAGACTGCGATGAAGCGCGGCAAGCGGTTGTGTTCGGTCGACAAAATGAATGTATTGGAAACGAGCCAGTTGTGGCGCGATGTGGTGATTGAGGTGGGGAAGGAATATCCGCAAGTTGAGTTGAGCCATATTTTGGTCGACAACTGCGCGATGCAGTTGGTGCGTAATCCCAAGCAATTCGACACCTTGGTGACGGGCAATCTATTCGGCGATATTCTTTCCGATCAGGCGTCGATGCTGACGGGCTCCATCGGCATGTTGCCGTCGGCGTCGTTGGACGCAGGCAATAAAGGTTTGTACGAACCGATTCACGGCTCCGCACCGGACATCGCCGGGAAAGGCGTGGCCAATCCGTTGGCGATGATTTTGTCGGTGGCGATGATGCTGCGCTACACTTTCGACAAGGCCGAGGAGGCGAACCGCATCGAGACCGCCGTCCGCAAGGTCTTGTCACAAGGCTATCGCACCGGCGATATTTTCGAGCCAGGTTCGAAGAAGGTGGGGACGAGGGAGATGGGGGACGCGGTGGTAATGGCATTGCAAGGATGAAAGCGGAAGGATGAAAACTGCCTTGGAATTGGCGCGGACTAGGGTTTTCTTCATCCTTCATCCTTATTTTACGAGGTTAGGATGCAGAAAGTCGGTTTAGTCGGTTGGCGCGGTATGGTGGGGTCGGTGCTGATGCAGCGCATGAATGAAGAACGGGATTTCGATTATATCGAGCCGGTGTTCTTTTCCACCTCCAACGTCGGGGGCGCCGGGCCGACGGCGGCGCAGGGTGCGGCGTTGCAAGACGGCAACGATGTCGGCCTGTTGAAGCAAATGGACATCGTTATTACCTGCCAGGGCGGCGATTACACTAACGAGATTTTCCCTAAGCTGCGCGCCGCCGGCTGGCAAGGCTTTTGGATCGACGCCGCGTCGGCGCTACGCATGGACAAAGACAGCGTCATTATCCTCGATCCGGTTAATCAGCGCCTGATCAAAGATGCGCTGAAGTCCGGTATAAAAAATTATATCGGCGGCAATTGTACCGTGAGCCTCATGCTGATGGCGTTATCCGGTCTGTTCCGGCGCGGGTATATCGAGTGGATCACCGCCATGACTTATCAAGCGGCCTCGGGCGCCGGCGCCCAGAATATGCGCGAGCTGATTCAGCAGATGGGCGCGGTCCATGCGGCGGTCAAAACGAAACTGGACGATCCGGCTTCCGCCATTCTAGATATCGACAAAACCGTCGCCGAAACCTTACGCAGCGAGTCACTGCCGAAGAGCAATATTGGCTACGCGCTGGCGGGAAGTTTGCTGCCTTGGATAGATAAAGATCTCGGCAATGGTCAAAGCCGCGAAGAATGGAAGGCCATGGCAGAGGCGAACAAGATCTTAGGCATCACCGGCAAACCGATTCCCGTGGACGGCATTTGTGTGCGAATCGGCGCCATGCGTTGCCACAGCCAGGCCTTAACCATAAAACTCAATCGCGATCTGCCGCTGGACGAGATCGAATCCATGCTCGGTGCGGCCCATCCTTGGGTCAAGGTCGTTCCCAATAGGCGCGAGGACAGCTTGCGTGAGTTAACACCCGCAGCCGTTACGGGCGCCCTGATGACGCCGGTCGGACGGCTGCGCAAACTGCCGATGGGCGGGGAATACCTCAGCGCATTTACCGTGGGCGATCAACTGCTGTGGGGCGCGGCGGAACCGTTGCGGCGTATGCTGCGCATTCTGTTAGAGTCGTAGCACGCGCTTAGTCGCAATCTTTCATGTGGACTGTGAAATCGTCGGGCCAATAAAAGACTCCGTCGCACTACATGGCCTTGAACAATCCGATGTTTTAATTGCTAAGTTTGCGGATCAGGTCAAACTATTACAGTGGTTTTGAGCTTGCAACGGTAACTATTTGATGTTATTTTGAAACCTTCTAATTATTCCTTGAGCGAAATAGATCGAACATGAGGGGCGATAAACTCTTTCGCTGCGCGGTGGCTATCGCGGCCATTTCGATGATGCCTATCCTGGCCCTGCCGGCTGGCCTAGGA
>JALYOK010000080.1 GCA_030856925.1 Pseudomonadota bacterium | reverse complement strand
CAGGTACTCTCCCCGAAGGCGAAGGATTACGTCGAGATCCGACGCGACACTGCTCGACGCCGTGATGGTGATGATCTTGATCGCTCATTTAGGCAATCGCATTGCTTGCAAGAAACAGAACCCCGATGGCACTGATCACGGCCCCTACCGTGTAGGAAATCGGTCTGAACCGGTTCGCGCTTGTCGTAAAAAGGCGCCGATGGAGCAACATTGCGGCAGACGCCATACCAAGCTGAACGAAACAAAGACCGACTAGGTACCCGCACAGTGGCGTTGTCTCTGCACCGAGCATGGATTTCCCGTAGGCATATCCGTGCAGCATTCCCGCAAATGTCAAGCCGACAGCCAGCCAAATTAGAGTGATCTGGCGGCCGGTCATCACCACGCCGCCGATCAGGATCACCGAAAGTGCCACCGCCGCTTCGCCCCCGGGTTGATTGAACCCCGTCAGGTTCAGCGCGGCGCCGATCAGAGTTCCCAAAATAAACGCGATGATTCCCAACACCCCGCGCTTGACCACAGCGAGAGCGAATGCTGCGGCAATGATGAACACCGCGTGATCAACGCCAACGACCGGATGAGCAACCCCTGACAGAAACCCCTGCGTGAAAGTCTCCGGCAGTTGATCATCCATGAAGTGATGGGCCCGAACGATGCTCGGGAGCAATATGAATGTCGCGACCACAACGGCGAAGGCTTTGCTTTCTACGGTAGCGATTTTCACCTGGCACAACTCCTAGCGACACAAGGGCGCGCACAATCTAGCAGCAAACTCCAGCAAGTCGGTCAGCGTCCCGCGCCGATGAAATTCCTGCCGCGAACGCCGCCCATCGCCTGCGCCACCATGTGTCGCGAGTCGTTGTCGCTTACGCCATAGGCGGTGAATTCCGTTCTGACGCCGACGCGCTCGAGGAATTCGCGCAGGTGTCCCGGCGCGTCGCGCAGATCACCATCAAAGACACTCTGCAGTACAGCGTTGCGCGCGGGATCCACTCCGATGGCGCGTTCCAGCACCATCGGCAGGGTGAACGAGCACGCGATGCCATGCGGCAGCCCGAAACGCAGCGTCATCTCGTAGGAAATCGAGTGCGCAAGCGCCGTCTTGGTGTTGGAGAAAGCCAATCCCGCCTTCAATGCAGCCAACGCCATCTGCGTGCGCAACGACCCATCCTTTGGCTTGTCGAGCAACGCAGGCAGGGTAGCCATGACTTCCCGCGCGGCCGCCACCGCGAACGTATCGGAAATCGGGTTGGCATTCACGTTCCAAATCGATTCGAGCGCGTGCGATAGCGCGTCGAGACCGCTCTGCACGGTGACCGAGTTGGGTAGCGTGAGCATCAGGTCCGGATCGACGATTGCCGTCTCGGGCCAGGTTTCCGATAAATGTAACGAATGCTTCTTACCGGCGGCGTGGTCCCAAACCGTGGCCCACGGAGTCACCTCGCTTCCAGTTCCTGCGGTTGTCGGCACTGCGATCAACGTCTTCACGCAGTACGGCTTGAACGGCGCACCCTTCGCAAGCAATGCGATTAGTTCTTCGAAGCGCCCGCTTGCCGTACCGACCATCAGCGACTTGGCCGTGTCAATCGCGCTGCCGCCACCAACAGCGACTATCGCTTCGCAATCACCATGGTCGCGCCAAAAACGCTCGTACATTGGCTGCAAGTAACAAACGTCGGGATTGGGCTCGACCCGGTCCTCAATCCCGACGAGGGCCGTGCCGAGAAGCGTGCGCAACCGCGCCACTAGGCCTAGGTCCGCGGCTTCAGGAAACGTCACGAGCACGGCTCGGCGGCCTGCCAGGACGTCGGGTAGCTCCGCGACCGAGCCGGCGCCAAAGTAGATTGCCACCGGATTTTGATATAGGTAAGTCATGTCTCCCTGCAAACTTTGTCGGCACTTGCGACCGTTTGCGCAGGATGCCCCCGGCGGCGCTATTGATCAATAGTTTCATTGCAGTTATGCATTCAAGAAAGATATTTTGCCTACGAGAAGCCATACGCTGACTCCGTTATGGTCTGATCTCCGTGCATCGAGCATCGCTTCGAGGAGCGAATGGTTCTTATTCGAGAGCACAAGGGAGAGGGAGGCTGCGACCGATCATTTTTTTATTTTCATCGCCATGCCGGTATTGAATTCGCGGGCGTTTGACCTGCGACATCCTCTGCGGGTTACCCTCATATTCATACTCGTGATCTTTTAAGCGAGCGGTACGAACAGCGTAAACGCCAGCCTGGTTCCGCTCGATGTTTGCAGCGGCTACTGGCGTCGCCGGCTGCGACTCGTTCCCTAGGGTAATAACGAGCGAGAGGGCCAAATTGATTGACAATCTACAATCGCCCGATATGATTGTTGACAATTGACAATTTACAATTTGCCAGCTATGAGCACACACACCGTCATGTCGACGCGCCAGTTCGATTCGAGGCGCGCGAAGAAGTCAAAACGGAAGCGTGCGGAGATCGGCTGCTGCAATCCCATTCCCTGGCGAACCTAGTGCAAAAGGAGCTTGGCGCACTATCCTCGCTGCCGACCTTCCCGCAGGATCAAGGTTGAACGGAAGCCGCCAACGTATGCGTCGCGCGGCTGCGGCGCCAGCATACTTTGAGAGTTCGACGAATTCATTCTGAAGGATGGCGGCGCCTCGATGCCGCCGGGTCAACCATAGAAGGAGACCACAATGAGCAATTTCATTCGCAAATGGGCCACAGCGATCGCGATGGTCGCAGTGGCTGGGGGCAGCCAGGGTGCGATGGCGCAGGCGCCGAAGCAGATCCGCTTCGGCCTGCTCCCTGCCGAAGACCCGACGAACATGGTGCAGATGTTCCAGGGCATCGCCGAGCACGTGGGCAAGACGATGGGAGTGCCCGTTTCCGTGCGCGTCTCCGAGAGCTACAACGCCCTGATCGAGGCGATGCGCGCGGGCCACCTCGATGTGGTCTATGTCGGCGGCAGCCAGTACGTGAAGATGCTTGATCTTAAAATGGACGTGGTGCCCGTCGTCCTAAATAAGGACACCGAGAACCGCACCTACTACAAGTCCTGCATCATTTCGCGCACCGACAGCGATATCAAGACGTGGAACGATTTGAAGGGCAAGACTTTCGCGTTCGTGACCCCGACATCAACCTCCGGCGGCGTGGCGCCGACGTTCCTGTTACTTCGCAATGGCATCAATCC
>JALYOK010000072.1 GCA_030856925.1 Pseudomonadota bacterium | reverse complement strand
GGCTACCACTGTAGCCACGCCTCGGAAATGCCGGGGTCGGGAAGCCCCGCACAACCGGCGGCTCAGATCGTCTTCAGTCACAGTCGTCGAGAAGTCTGCCGGGTACATCTCCTCGTCTGTGGGACCGAAAACCAAATCTACGCCCAGCTTTTCGCAGATTTCGCGGTCAGCGTCAAATGGGCGGGGATACTGGCTGAAGTCTTCATTCATTCCGAATTGCGGCCTGTTGACGAAAATGCTCACGACGACCCAGCCGGCCGGGCCTACGGATCCTCGCGCCTCTTTTATCAACTCCGCATGTCCAGCGTGTAGCGCCCCCATTGTTGGCACAAGCGCAACTTGGTGAGCCGTCGTTCGGCACAACTGGGCCATGCTGTCGATCGATCGGATGACTTTCAAGCTGTGTGACTAAGTGGCCCTCACGCGGGTTGGGGTGTCTAATTTCGCCATGCTAAGTTGCGGAATGAACCGTGCTTCGTTGATTCGCGCAGTTATATTCACATTTATATGATCAACGCACTAACTCATCGTCGGCAGGGGTTTACCCTTGTTGAGATAATGATTGTAGTCGCGATCATTGCCCTGCTGGCTGGTATCGCCGTACCAAACTTCCTGCGCGCCCGAAAGCGCACGCAGGCTACGCGAATCTTCGAAGATCTGCGCGTGTTGGATTACGCGATGGACCGATGGGCTCTCGAACAGAATAAAGCGCCCGGAGACGCAGCTACGTTCTCGGACCTTCAGCCATACATCAAGACCGGAACGCCACTATACGTTCAAGGTGCCAATATCCTAGGGCACCCGTACGGCCCATTCGCGGTGGATCTATCGCCAAAGGTTCCGACCGCCACATTCGATGCCCTGTCGGATGTTGCACCAGCAGAGTTTTGGTCACCCTACAAATAATCAAACGCAGACATCCAGCGTTGCCGAAAGGGCGAGGCCTCCGGGCCTCGCCTTTTCCATTCTGAATCGGAATTGGAAAAAGTCTGACCCGAAACGCGCTTATGCTCGTCTCCGCGCGGAGCCGACTCGGCCTTGCTCCTCAGCCGGCGCCAGATCTTTTACGTCTTTTTCGATCAGTGTAATGATGTAATTGCTCAGCGAGCGGCGATCGTTCTTCGCCTTTACTTTAGCCAACTCGAGCAGGTCTTCGGGACAACGGAATGCTGTGTATTTACTCATGGTATTGCGGATATCAGAGAGGCGCGTCAACCGTGCGGATACGGCGCGGATTTCGATTTCGGTTAGCGTCACAACCGTTTCCGGCGTGAGAACGCCCGTTCGTTGTTGTTATCGAACCATCTCGACGTCATGGCCTTGTCCGCGAACAAGTTTCGAGTGTCTTTAGTTACTTCTACGTTCCCGGTAACAACTCACAAATTCCTGCCGGAATGCCGCGAAGGTTCGATGTTCGATCGAACTTCGCGCCATCGACATCAGCCGAAGGTAGAAGTGAAGGTTGTGGAGTGTGATCAGGCGCAGTGCAAGAATCTCCTCTGCTTTGACTAGATGGCGCAGATATCCGCGGGTAAATGTCCGGCACGCTGGGCAAGAGCATGCTTCGTCGATCGGGTCGCGATCCAGGCGATACGCAGCATTTTTCAGGTTAATTGTTCCGGACGCAGTGAACGCTGTTCCATTGCGAGCTAGACGTGTGGGAAGGACGCAATCGAACATATCGATACCGCGCGCTATCATTTCGACCATTTGGGGCGGGGTTCCAAGACCCATCGCGTAACGCGGCCGGTCCGCGGGCAAAAACGGCTCAGTCGCTTCCACGGCTGCCATCATCTCGATCTCCGGCTCGCCGACACTCACCCCACCGATTGCATAGCCATCAAAGCCCAGTGCTACCAGTCCCTCGGCGGCATACTGTCGTAGCTGTGGAAATGTAGCGCCCTGCACGATTCCAAACTTCAGGCCATGAGTTGGAACGACTTTGCATTTGGCGGCCCAGTCGAGGGTCCTTTCGAGACTCCGCGCTGCGTAGTCGAACGTGCATGGGTAGGGGGGGCATTCATCAAACGCCATTGCGATATCGCTGCCTAACGTCGCCTGGATTTCCATCGCCTCGTGCGGACCAAGAAAACAGGGCGTCCCGTCCAAGTGATTCTGAAAATGCACTCCTTCGTCGGTGATCTTGCGCAGCTTGGCCAACGAGAAAACTTGAAACCCGCCTGAGTCTGTCAGGATCGGCCGATCCCAGGCCATGAACTTGTGCAGGCCGCCAAAGTGGCGCATCACCTCCGTCCCGGGACGGACGAACAGATGATACGTATTGCCAAGAATGATCTGCGCGCCGAGTTGCCGTAGTTCGTCCGGCGAAACTGATTTGACACTCCCTTGCGTTCCCACGGGCATGAAGCATGGCGTATCGATCCCTCCGCGAGCTGTTGCGAGACGCCCGCGTCTCGCTTTCGAAGATGGATCAACGGTGATGATTTCGAACATTTCTGCCTTGCACGACCA
>JALYOK010000056.1 GCA_030856925.1 Pseudomonadota bacterium | reverse complement strand
TTTAAGCATTTACGCAACGGATACTAGGGTAAAAATTGAAGATGGATTGCCCTTCCCCCACACTCGATTACGCACGAGCGAGCCTAGCGGACCGCAATCGGGGCAACAGTCGAGCCAGTGCCGCCTTTTATCTTCAGCGGTTCTACGATTAAGGCAAACTCGTACGCCTTGTCTTTGGCCAGCGCTTCAAGCTCCATGTTCTCCAACAAGAAAATACCGTTCACGACTAAGGCGATTGCATGAACCGGCAGGCGAATCTGTTTATCCGGATTTGGAAAAACCTCGATGCCAAAGTTGTCGCTGCCGATCAGCACGATATTCTGTTTCGCCAGCCATTCCGCTGCCGGCGCGCCGATGCCCGGCTGGCCGCTGACGAATTTTGCATTATCTTTTCCCCACAGCAAACCCCAACCGGTGCGGATCAGAACGGCATCGCCCTGCCCTATCGAAACGCCTTGTTTTTTCATCGCCTCCTGCAAATCCTCCACCGTGATTTCGTAGTCGATCGCTAAGGTCTCAACACCCTTGAAAGCGGCGACGTCGATCAACACGCCGCGCGTGAATATCGCGCCCACTTTCTCCACGCCCAGTTTTGTGAAGCCGTTTCGCGTTGAGATCTCATCGCTCTTGAAACAGTTGTAAAGAAGATCCCCGATGCCTTGATGATTGAGAGCGTCGAACTGCGTGCCGACCTGGCCGAGTTCGGTTGTGACGATCTCTTCGTTGCTGCGCTGTTTATTGCTGGCGGCTGGATTGGTAGTGCGTTTTAACTGCATGCTGAAGCGGCGCTCACCGAAAAACGGGATGTTGGGATTGAGTTCTTTGCCCAATTCGAACACTTTGCCTTGACGGATCAATTTTGTAGCCCGCAACACCGCTTCCGGCCCCATCAAATTCGCTGCGCCGCGCTCATCGTCCGCGCCCCACTTCGATGGACAGCGTTGCTCTGGTGAGGGCGGCGACCAGGTCTGGGCCGCCGCCGAACCGATTCCGATGACCATCGTAACTAATAAAAATAGGCGCTCTTGGGTACGTGACATGTTGCTCCTCCTCTATTGATAAAGAATTTAGCATCCATGCTATGCGTAACGTGATGCAGTGACAAGCGATCGATGGCTATTGATAGGTCGCCGGTTCAGCGATCGATCGATGTTTATGCATGCGAAGGAGTAAAATCCGGATCGTGTGGCTTGCGTCGATTCGCCCACTGAGCGAGCCGTAGCTCTATAATAATTTGTCAAACAGAAGGAGATGACGTGAACCTTGCAACTGTGTTATCCAAGCAATTTGTTAAAGCGGTAGTCGGTGTCGGATTGATCGTCGGAGTCGTTTCGATCGCCTCCGCGAACGAGGACGTTGGTTCATCGCTCGATAAAGCAATCGAAGGAAAGAATCGCGCTAGCGCGAACCAAGCGCGCGACTCGTACCGGCATCCCAAGGAAACGCTCCTGTTCATGGGCATCAAACCCAATATGACGGTGGTGGAAGTGTGGCCGAGCTCGGGATGGTGGACCGAAATCCTGGCGCCGTTCTTGAAAGACGAAGGCAAGTACATTGCCGCCTGGTTTCCGACGGAATCCAAAGGCGCGCCTGATTTTCTAAAGGAACGGGAAAAGGGTTTTGACGCTATGCTGGCCGCTCGCCCAGACCTCTACGGTAAGGTCATCAAAACCAAACTGCTCGCGCCCGATTACGTCGATCTCGCCCCGAAAGGTTCGGCCGACATGGTGCTCACGTTCCGCAACGTCCACAACTGGGCCAATCAGGGCAACACCGACGCGATGTTCAAAACATTTTACGATGTGCTCAAACCCGGCGGAATCCTCGGCGTCAAGGATCACCGCGCCAAACCTGGCGCCAGCCTGGAAGAACAGGTGAAATCCGGCTATTTGACTGAAGAGTACGTGATCAATGCCGCCGAAAAGGCCGGCTTCAAGCTGGTAGCAAAATCCGACGTGAACGCCAATCCCAAGGATACCGCGGATCACCCGGAGGGCGTCTGGACTTTGCCGCCGACACTGCGTCTGAAGGAAAAGGACAAGGATAAATACTTGGCGATCGGGGAAAGCGATCGGATGACGCTAAAGTTTGTAAAGCCATAACTGCGCGGCCGCGTTTGGGTGGGATGGCGGAATGGGATAGCGCTCTGCATTTTATTGATTCCATGTCACGAGCCGCATGGCCCTAGGAGCCTGTCGGACTTGAAGAATCGCAGCGAAAAAGATGCTGAGCGAGGACAGATTTTGACGATTTCGCCGGGCAATAGTGGTTCTATTGCCC
>JALYOK010000054.1 GCA_030856925.1 Pseudomonadota bacterium | reverse complement strand
GGGCAATAGTGGTTCTATTACCCAAGAAAGCGGCGAAATACGGGGTGGCCTAGGGCCATGGACCGCTCAGCGGCTTTTGCAGCCGATTTCCTTTAAGTCCGACAGGCTCCTAGGCCAGCCCCTCCGGCTTGCCTGGTGGCGCGGCATGTCTTCAGAAGCGCACCGATGTTGCCTGGTGGCGAGGCCTCTTAATTGTCGTTGCCGCGCATGCGAGAATCCATCCCGCGTTTAAAATTGGATTCCCGCTGTAACCTGCCCTCGGATGCTTTAGTCGGGGCTGGGAATGACAAAGTTGAAGTTAGTGGCGATCTATTTTTCCGGCAAGAACATTTCTAGCAAGTCATTCAGAAATCGTTGACCTTTTTCCGTCGGTGCGAGGTGTTGATGATCGCCCGCTACTAGTTGCTTGGCCTGCGCTTCTGCGAGCACTTTTGAAACGATGTTGATCGGCAGGCCGGTGCGCTCAGAAAAAAGCTCGAGCGGCACCCCATCCGTGAGGCGCAGCGCGTTCATCATGAACTCGAATGGCAAGTCGGCGGCGCTGATGGTGCGATGTTCTTGCACCGCATTGCCGTCAATTATTTTCTGCAAATAAGTCTCAGGATGCTTGTAACGCATCTCGCGCACGATGCGGTCGCGGTACGACAGTTTGCTGTGGGCGCCCGCGCCGATACCGAGGTAATCGCCGAATTGCCAATAGTTCAAATTGTGGCGACACGAATGCCCAGGTTTGGCGAATGCGGAGGTTTCATAGTGTCGATAGCCTGCATCGGCCAGGCGCGCCTCGATCGCTTCCTGCATCGCCGCGCTCGCGTCGTGATCGGGCAATGGCGGCGGATGTTTGTAGAACAAGGTGTTCGGTTCAAGCGTCAAATGATAGGCCGAGATGTGGGGCGCGCCTAAACTCACCGCCTGATCGATATCGGCGAGCGCTTGTTGCAAACCTTGTTCCGGCAGCGCATACATGAGATCGAGATTGAAATTGTCGAAGTTGTCCTTGGCGATGGCGACGGCGCGACGGGCCTCGTCGTCATCGTGAATGCGGCCCAGCGCCTTCAGGTATTGTGGGTTGAAACTCTGTATGCCGATAGAGAGACGATTGACGCCAAGCTTGCGGTAGGCGGCAAACTTCTCCGCTTCGAAAGTGCCCGGATTGGCTTCAAGGGTAATCTCCGCGTCGGGCGCGAGATTGATGCGCGCACGAATCGCACTCAGCAATCTATCGAGCGAGGCTGCAGAAAATAGGCTTGGGGTGCCGCCGCCGAAAAAAATCGTCTGTATGCGGCGTCCCCAAATGTTAGGCAACGCGGTTTCAAGATCGGCAATAAGCGCGTCGATGTATGCCGCTTCGGGAATGCTCTTGCGCGCCTCGTGAGAATTGAAATCGCAGTAGGGGCACTTGCGGATGCACCACGGGATATGGATATAGAGCGAAAGCGGCGGCAGAGACGACAGGCCGATGTGCTCGTGATCGGCCAAGGCAGTTAGAGGCAGGACGAACTCGATGGATTTTGTTTGTCGCAAAGTCGCTACAATTCAGTCTAACTACTAACGCGCGGCGAGGGAAATGGGGCGACCTTGCTGCCGGCAAGAGCCAATAAAACGAGATTGCTTCGCTGCGCTCGCGTTGACATGAAACTAAGCGCTTATGACTGCGTGGATAACTTTTGTATTAATTGACGTAGCGCTAGCGCGCGGTGGCTGATGCGGTTCTTGTGGTCCGGGTCTAGCTCGGCGCTGGTTTTGCCCAACTTCGGCAAAAAGAAATACGGGTCGTAACCGAAGCCATTAGTGCCGCGCGGCGCCAGGATGATCTCCCCACGCCATGCGCCTTCTGCGATGATGGGTTCGGGATCGTTTGCATGTCGGGTCAATGCCATAATGCAGTAATAGTGGGCTTGGCGATTCGCTTGATTCGTGAGTTCACGCACGAGCTTCTCGTTGTTGCGCGCATCCGACTTCGGCTCGCCGGCGTAGCGCGCGGAATGCACGCCGGGCGCGCCTTGCAGCGCATCGACACAAATTCCGGAATCGTCGGCCAGTGCCGGTAAGCCGCCCATGGCACTTGCATGACGCGCCTTCGCCAGTGCGTTTTCGAGGAAGGTGAAATGGGGCTCGTCGGCGTCGGGGATACCGAGTTCCTGTTGCGAAACTATCTCGATACCCAGCGGCGCGAGAATCACCTCGATCTCGCGCAGCTTACCGGGGTTCCTGCTGGCCATGACGACTCTGTTGATCACTTCGATTCAAGTGCGGCGTTTTGTGCGGCGACCAATTCTTTAATGCCTTTGTCGGCCAGGCTCAACATCTCGTTCATATCTTGATGCGAAAACGGCTCGCCTTCGGCGGTGCCCTGGACTTCGACAAAACCTCCGCTGCCAGTCATTACGACATTCATGTCGGTGTCGCAATCGGAGTCTTCGAGGTAATCCAAATCGAGAACCGGCGTGCCGCGGTATACGCCCACGGAAATCGCCGCCACCTGGTCGCGAAGCGGAGAAGCGGCGATCTGTTTTCGGTGCAGCATATGGGCAATCGCATCTGCGACGGCGACATAGGCGCCGGTGATGCTGGCGGTACGGGTGCCGCCATCCGCTTGGATCACATCGCAATCAATTTGCAGCGTGCGCTCCCCGATTTTCGACAGATCGATAATCGCACGCAGGCTGCGGCCAATGAGGCGTTGGATCTCTTGCGTGCGCCCGGTCTGTTTGCCACGCGCTGCTTCGCGATCGATGCGCGTGCCGGTGGCGCGCGGCAGCATGCCGTATTCCGCCGTGAGCCAACCTTTGCCTTTGCCTTTCAGGAACGGCGGCACTTTTTCATCGATGCTGGCGGTGCAGATGACTTTTGTAGCGCCGCATTCGATCAACACTGAGCCCTCGGCGTGGCGTGTGTAGCGGCGAGTCAACCGGATATCTCGCAGTTGGTCGGCGCCACGCCCGCTCGGGCGCGATACGATTTTTGAAGTCATGCTATTTGGAGAGTTTTTGGATGGCGAGTTGGATTTCGACGATAGCCCTTTCAATCTCTTCGTCGCTTATGTCGTCGGCGTTATCGCGGTTCTCCGGCACGCCGACGGGTCGAGTAAGAAAATGAGCGGGCATTGTTACAGCAGAGTCGATGTACTCGAGTTTTTCCACTGAACCCGGCCATTGCAACGCGATCACGGAAAGATTATCGCCCTGCCCCGCCGCGAGGTCGTTGGATTTTCTAATCAACTTCGGAAGGGCAAGCTTGAGGGATTCCTGGGCTATGGCCGCTTCGAACTCCGCCGAAGTGAGCATTCCCCACAATCCATCGCTGCACAATAAGATAATATCCCCGTCTTTGAGCGCGGTGCCGTCGGACATCGAGATCGCCGGCAGTTGATCGCCGCCGAGACAACTGTAAATCTTGTTACGATCCGGATGGGTCAGCGCCTGCTCTTCGCGGATCAAACCGGCGTCGATCATCCGTTGCACTCGCGAATGATCACTGGTACGTTTGTATAGACGTCCGTTACGCAACAGATAAAGACGAGAGTCCCCGGCATGACACCAATAGGCGATGTTCTGTTTCACCACGCAGGCAACGCATGTCGTTCGGGGATACTCGGCGAGCTTGTGCCGGCGGGTATATTCACCGATGGCGAGGTGGGCAGCTTCAAGTGCGCCGCGCAGGAACTCCGCCGGGCTCGTTAAAACGATCCGGGCCTCGCGATTAAAGCGCTCGATCAAGACCCGAACCGCGATCTCGGCAGCGATCTCGCCGTTTAGGTGACCGCCCATACCGTCGGCGACAATCATCAGCAGTGTATCGTTGGCGCAAGCGTAACCGACCCGATCCTGGTTGGACTTACGTCCGCCGATCAGGGATTCTTGAAATATTTCGTAGCGGGCGGCCATTAACGTTCCCCGAGTCGGCCAAGCGTTCGGCGCAGCGTACCGAACAGCCCGGATTTGGGAGGGAGTACGGATCCGTACGCCAACAATGCTTTTTGCAGCGCGTAAACGCTTTGCGGGCGCTTCAGCGGATCGAGTTCTAAACATCGGTCGATAGTGAGCAGTAACTGGTCGGAAAACTTACCGCGCCAGGCATCGAAGGCCGGTGTCAGTTGATCCTCTTTCTCGCGTATGTCGGCGGCTTGTGGCGGTGTGCCGGAAAGCGAGGAGTACATGGTCGCGCCGACCGAGTAGATGTCCGTCCAAGGACCCAATCCTGCCATACCCCGGTATTGCTCAGGCGCCGCAAAGCCTTTGGTGTACATGGGCACCAACTGCGGCCGGTCGTGATTGAGGGTCATCCGCGCGGAACCGAAGTCCAGAAGTACGGGTGTTGCATCCATGGTGACGTAGATATTGGCCGGCTTGATATCTAAATGCAACAGCTTGTGTGTATGCACCTCGCGCAAGCCATTAAGCAAACTCAAGAATAAGCGCCGCATGAAGCTCTCGGTGAAATATTGTTTGTTGGCGCGAATGTGAAAATCCAGCGTGCGGCCGCGCATGTAGCGCATCACCAAGTAAACGGTCTCATTGGCGCGGAAAAAATTTTCGACGCGGACCACGTTCGGATGGTTGATCTGCGCCAATGTCCGCCCTTCCTCGAAGAAGCACTTCATGCCGTGACGAAACGGCGCCAGGTTCTCGGGTGTATTCGCTTGTACTTCCATGCTGCCATTGCGGACCACCATGCCGTTTGGCAAATACTCTTTGATCGCGACCGGCGTTTCGCCCTCGTCATGGGCGAGGTAGACCGTGCTGAACCCTCCGGCGGACAGATTGCGAACGATTCGATAATTTGATAACTGATAGCCTTCCGGCAGCGTCAGATCAGCCGGTTGGGCCATGCTTAAATAACGGTATGATGCTTGTCATAAGGGGGTAAGCTATTCTCCATACTTTACGTGGATTTAGCAAAGATATCTCTACAATGCCATAGGAATTGATGAGACCATGATCAACAGCATGACCGGTTTCGCTAGTCGCGGCCAAGACTACGACTACGGTCAGCTTAACCTCGAACTTCGTTCTGTGAACCATCGCTATCTGGAAGTACAGTTGCGTATTCCGGACGAATTGCGCTCCTTGGAGTCCGGCTTGCGCGACGCCATAGGCGCTAAAATCGTGCGCGGCAAGGTGGACTGCCGGTTAGGCTACACGCCGATTCCAAGCGCAGTCAAAGGCTTGCCGCTCAACCAAAATGTCCTGCAGCAACTGATTAAATATAACGAATCGATTATGTCCCTGCTGCCAGAAAGCGCCGGTCTATCGGTGGCGAACGTGCTCAATTTTCCCGGCATTTTCGATCAGGATGCGCCGCCGGTCGAACAGATTTCCGCCGACGCACTGAGCCTGCTAAGTGGCGCCCTAGCGGAGTTAGGCCATACCCGTGGCCGCGAAGGCGATAAGCTCCAGGCGCTTTTGCTCGAGCGACTCGCCAGAATGGAAACTTTAGCCGAGGAAGTCGGGCCGCATATTCCTAAGTTGGTGGCGGCTTTTCAAGATAAGTTGACAGCGCGTATTCGCGAAGCTATGGGTAACGCAGAGGATGATCGGCTACGCCAAGAAGTGGTATTGTTCGCCAGCAAGATTGATGTGGACGAAGAGTTGTCGCGGCTCAAGGCCCACCTATCGGAAGTCCGTCGCGTATTGGAAAAAGGCGGCAGCGCCGGAAAACGGCTAGACTTTCTGATGCAAGAGCTCAACCGCGAAGCTAACACCTTGGGAGCCAAATCGGTGTCGGCGGACGTATCCAGAATATCCGTCGAAATGAAAGTATTGATCGAACAGATGCGGGAACAAATTCAAAATATTGAGTGAATTAAGACGAGTGAGCGGGGCGGTGAAGTGCAGCAATTCGCGGCCGCGTTTGCTCCCCTCCCTATAGGATCCACGCGATTGCCCATGACCACGGGAAATCTATTCATCATCGCCGCACCCTCCGGCGCGGGAAAATCCAGTCTCGTCGCCGCGTTGCTTGCGGAAGACCGTATGGTGCGTCTTTCGGTGTCGTATACCACGCGTATGCCGCGGCCGGGCGAAATAAATGGCAAAGATTATCACTTCGTAAGTCGCGACGTGTTTCTGCAAATGGCGGCAAATGGTGAGTTTCTCGAAAGCGCGGCAGTGTATGGCAATCTCTATGGAACGTCGCAACTGTGGATCGAGGACACCCTCTCTAGCGGCCACGATGTGTTGCTGGAAATTGATTGGCAAGGGGCGGAGCAAGTCAGGAAAATCTTCGCCGGCGTCACCAGCATTTTCATTTTACCGCCCAATTTATTAGCGTTGCGGTCACGGCTCGAAGGCCGTAATCAAGATTCGCCGGAAATCATCAGGCGGCGTCTCGCGGCGGCCAAGGAGGACATTAGCCACGTGGTCGAATTCGACTATGTTATTATCAATAACAATTTCACGGATGCCGTCAAAGATTTGTCGGGCATCGTCCGCACCCAACGATTGCATCTCGCCCGGCAGCTCTCAGCGAACGCCGATTTATTAACAAACCTGACGAAATTGGATCCGAATGGCTAGAATTACCGTCGACGAATGTTTGAAAAGAATACCCAACCGCTTTGAGTTGACTTTGGTGGCCACCGCACGGGCGCGCCAGTTGTCGATTGGCGCTACTCCGCATGTGGAAGCGAATAAAGACAAGCCGTGCGTGATCGCGTTGCGAGAAGTGGCGCTCGGCAAAGTGGGCATGGAGATTCTCATTCGCACCCCTCCCCCAACTTAAGCAAAATCAGAGCAACGCCCTTAACAACAATGGCAATGGGGTACAAAACACTTTTCTCGTAGTTAAGTCTTTCAATCTTTTTCGCGCACGTCCATGGCTGAAGTAGCAGAACTGTCCCACGCCGTTTCCAGCTATCTCAAGCCGGAGGATGTCGCGCAGGTCGAAGCCGCGTTCGAACTCGCTAAAGCCGCCCATGACGGGCAGTATCGAAAAAGCGGCGAACCGTACATCACCCATCCCGTCGCCGTCGCCAAGATCCTGGCAGATATGCATCTTGATCCGCAGGCGCTCATCGCGGCACTGTTACACGATACGGTCGAAGACACCGGCACCACCCAGCGGGAGATCACCCGTGCCTTCGGTAAATCCGTCGGCGATTTAGTCGACGGCGTATCGAAGCTCACCAAGATAGAGTTCGAATCCCAACAACACGCGCAAGCGGAAAACTTCCGCAAGATGTTGTTGGCAATGGCGCGAGATGTGCGCGTGATCCTGATCAAACTGGCTGATCGCCTGCACAACATGCGTACGCTGGATGCGGTCAATCGCGAACAGCAAACCCGCATCGCCCGCGAGACTTTGGATATTTATGCGCCGATCGCCAATCGCCTCGGTCTCAACAATATTTATCAAGAGCTCCAAGAACTCGCCTTCCGTTATTTGTATCCGACGCGCTACCGCGTCCTAACCAAAGCGATCAAAGCGGCACGCGGCAATCGACGCGAAGTGGTCTCGAAAATTCAACACGCCATCGAAGAGCGTCTGGCCGGCAATAAGATTGACGCCAGCGTCTACGGCCGGGAAAAGCACCTTTACAGCATCTACAAAAAGATGATCGAGAAGTCGTTGAGCTTCGCGG
Organism: Pseudomonadota bacterium; assembly: GCA_030856925.1. Classification (GTDB taxonomy): domain Bacteria; phylum Pseudomonadota; class Gammaproteobacteria; order Burkholderiales; family JALYOK01; genus JALYOK01. The sequence continues at coordinate 5,778 of JALYOK010000054.1, read as the reverse complement.
AGGTGCTGGACATTTATGGCTTGCGCGTGATCGTGAAGGATCTGCCGTCGTGTTATCTGGCGCTGGGCGCACTGCACAACTTGTACAAACCGATTCCCGGCAAATTCAAAGATTACATCGGCATTCCGAAGGCGAATGGTTACCAAGCGTTGCACACCGCGTTGTTCGGCCCGTTCGGCACGCCGATCGAGATACAGATTCGCACCCAAGACATGCACCGAATCGCAGAGGCAGGCGTCGCGTCCCACTGGCTCTACAAGTCCAGTGATAGCTCGTTGAACGAGTTGCAAAAGCGCACCCACCATCTGCTGCAATCGCTGCTGGAAATTCAAACGCACAGTCGCGACTCGGCGGAATTTCTCGAGTACGTCAAAGTCGATCTTTTCCCCGATGAGGTGTACGTCTTCACACCGCGAGGCCAGATTAAGTCATTGCCCAAAGGCGCGACAGCGGTTGATTTCGCTTATGCGGTTCATACCGATATCGGCGATCGCTGTGTCGCAGTCAAAATCAATCAGGAACTCGCCCCTTTGCGCACCCCGCTCAAAAGTGGTGATCGCATTGAGATCGTGACGGCGCCACACGCTGCGCCCAATCCCGGTTGGCTTAATTTCGTGGTCACCGGCAAGGCCCGCTCCCAGATTCGCCATTACTTGAAAACCATGCGCTTCGATGAATCGGTGATGCTCGGCGAACGCTTGCTCAATCAGGCATTGCGCGCGCTGAAAGTTGATCCGGCCGACATCAACGAAAGTCACTGGGACCAACTGCTGCGCGGCGATAAGATCAAAACCCGTGAGATGGTGCTGTCCGACATTGGCCTCGGCAAGCGGCTCAACGTGGTCGTCGCCAGCCGTTTGTTGCGGCTCTCAGACCCGACCACCTTCCACGATCACAAACTCGGCAGCATCACCATCCGCGGCAGCGAAGGCATGGCCGTTCAGTTCGCCCAATGCTGTATGCCTATCCCCGGCGATCCCATCCTCGGTTACATCAACAAAGGACAGGGCCTCACCATCCATACCCATGATTGCCGCGCCATTCGCCAGTTTCGCGCCGATCCCGATAAGTGGATCGACGTCGATTGGGACAATGCCGGCGACCGCGTATTCGACGTGCGCATCAAGATCGTCGCGGCGAACCAGCCCGGCGTGTTAGCGCGCATCGCTGCGAGCATCGCCGCGGCCAACTCGAATATCGAAAACTTTTCCACCGAAGAAAAAGATTCTCAGATATACACCACCATCAATTTTACCGTTCAGGTCAAGGATCACAGCCACTTGGCGGTGGTGATGCAAAAATTGCGCGCCGTCCCGGAAGTGGTCCGAGTCAATCGCATCAAAGGAAGCGATTAGATTCCGCGCGTCCCAAAGTCTTCATCGCCATCGAAACGTAACGCCGTTTCGATTTTGGATTCTCAAACCGTGGCGACCCGCAATCGCCTTGAAAAACTCGGCATCAGAAGGGACTTCGATTTGGTGTTGCATCTGCCTTTGCGTTACGAAGATGAAACACACCTCTATCCCATCAGCGACCTCCCTTTCGACCGTATCGCTCAAACCGAAGGCGAACTGTTGCATGCCGAGATTCAGTATCGGCCGCGCCGCCAGTTAGTGTGCCAAATCGCCGACGGAACCGCGGTTCTGTATCTGCGCTTTTTCAATTTTTATCCGAGCCAAATAAAGCAACTCAAGCTCGGCAAGCGGTTGCGAGTATTGGGCGAACAACGCCAAGGCTACTTTGGGCCGGAGATGGTTCATCCAAAATACCGTGTCGTCGGTGATGGCGCGCCGCTGGCGGAATCCTTAACGCCGGTCTATCCGACCACCGCCGGTTTACCGCAATCGACCCTTAAAAAACTCGTTGACCAGGCGCTGGCGCGCTGCGATCTGAGCGACACATTGGCCGAAGGCTTGCTAAAACAGCTCTCGTTGCCGAGTTTCGAAGCGAGCGTGACCCGACTACATCATCCCGCGCCGGATCATTCACCAAGCCACCTCGAAGATAAATCCTCACCGGCTTGGCGGCGATTAAAATTTGATGAACTGCTCGCTCAGCAATTGTCGATGCGCCGCGCCTACCGCGAACGCCGCACTCATTCAGCGCCGAAGCTAAGTAAATGCGGGGAACTGGCTGCGCAATTGCTGGCGGCTTTGCCCTTCGAATTGACCAACGCGCAGCGACGTGCGCTAGATGAGATCAATCGCGATCTCGGTCACGACCATCCGATGCAGCGCCTGTTACAAGGCGACGTCGGCAGCGGAAAGACTATCGTCGCTGCCCTCGCCTGCGCGCGCGCCATCGCCAATAGCTATCAAGCGGTATTGATGGCGCCGACGGAAATATTGGCCGAGCAACACTTTCGCAAGATCGACGCGATGTTGACGCCGTTCGGCGTTCAGACCGCGTGGTTGACCGGCGGCCTGAAAAGCCGGGCCAAGCGGAACGCGGTCGAGTCAGTAAATAGCGGCGATGCGCAGCTTATTGTCGGCACCCACGCTTTGTTTCAAAGAGATATTGCGTTTCATCGATTGGGCTTGGTGGTGATAGATGAGCAGCACCGATTCGGCGTCGATCAGCGCCTTGCCCTGCGTGGCAAAGGCACGCGCGGGCCATTCCAGCCGCATCAATTGATGATGAGCGCAACTCCGATCCCGCGAACTCTGGCGATGAGTTTTTTCGCGGATCTCGATGTGTCGGTGATCGATCAACTGCCGCCGGGCCGCGCGCCCGTCTTCACCAAGCTGGTCTCCGACGCGCGCCGGGAAGAAGTAGTCACGCGCATCCGCGCCGCCTGCCGCGACGGCGCGCAAGCCTATTGGGTGTGCCCTTTGATCGAGGAATCGGAGGCATTGCAATTGCAAACCGCGGTTGACACCTTTGCCCACTTAGCGGCAACGTTTCCCGAATTTCGGGTGGGTTTGGTGCACGGACGTTTGACGCCGGCCGAAAAAATGCTGGTAATGGAAGCGTTCAAGTCCGGCAAGATTCAACTCCTGGTTGCCACCACGGTGATCGAAGTCGGTGTCGACGTGCAGAATGCAACGCTTATGGTGATCGAAAATGCCGAACGCATGGGCCTGTCGCAACTACATCAATTGCGCGGCCGCGTCGGGCGGGGGATGCAGCAAAGCACCTGCATTCTGCTGTTCCAAAATCCGCTATCGGAAACGGCGCGAGCCAGGCTCAAGATCATCTATGAGAATACCGATGGTTTCGAAATCGCCCGTCAGGACTTGGCCCTGCGCGGGCCGGGCGAATTCCTCGGAGCCCGGCAGAGTGGCGCACCCATGTTACGCTTCGCGGATCTCGAACAAGATGTCGATCTTTTGGAAGTCGCGCGCACCTGGGCCGAGCGTTTGTTGCAACAGGAGCGCGCAACGGCGGATCGGCACCTCGCCCGCTGGATGCATACCAAATCCGATTATCTCAAGGTATGAGCGCGGTTATTGGTCGTTTGGCGTTGTACGCCAAGCTGGTGCGGCTCGACAAACCCATCGGCACGCTGCTGTTGTTGTGGCCCACTCTGTGGGCGCTGTGGATCGCAGCCGATGGCCGGCCCAGCGTCAAGCTGATTTTGATTTTCTCGCTCGGAACCTTACTCATGCGTTCTGCCGGCTGCGCTATAAACGATTACGCCGACCGCGATTTCGACTTGCATGTGGAGCGCACCAAGAATCGCCCGCTCACCTCGAGAAAAATTTCTGCGAACGAAGCGCTGGCGGTCGCCGGCGTATTCGCGTTATCGGCGTTCTTACTAGTGCTGCAAACCAATGCTCTCACCATCGCGCTATCCGTCCCCGCCCTCGTCATCGCCGCGAGTTACCCCTACACCAAGCGTTTCTTCGCCATCCCACAGGCCTATCTCGGGGTCGCATTCGGCTTTGGTATCCCCATGGCATTCGCCGCGCAAACCGGCGCCGTTCCGGCACTGGCATGGGTCATGTTGCTGGCGAACATTTTCTGGGCGATCGCCTACGACACCGAATACGCCATGGTAGATCGCTACGACGACTTAAAACTCGGCCTCCACACATCCGCCATTTTATTTGCCGATTACGACATCGCCGCGGTAATGCTTTGCTACGCGCTGGTGATCGGCCTCATGGGGAAGATCGGTGTAACGCTTGATTTTGGTTGGATTTATTACGTTGGATTAGCCATCGCTGCCTGTATGATGGGCTTTCACTACTTTCTTATTCGTAGCCGAGATTGCGCCGGATGTCTACTGGCTTTCCGCCGCAACAACTGGGTGGGCGCGGCAATTTTTGCCGGAATTCTCGGCAATTATATAATCAGATAATTAGATCCTGCGCCTGGCGTTTTAGACGCCCGATTAGAAGCGATATTTGAGGCCGATCGACAACAAATCGATATTTCGATCACCATCGACGGTCGTCTTGTCCGTTCCAAGCCGGTAGCGATCCCAACCGCCCTGAAGCCGGAAATTTTGGTTGAAGTCGTACTTCAGCCCTACGCCGTACAGCGCTTTGGTTTTACCGTCGTCAGCAATAGATTGGCTGTCCGCAAAGCCAACTTCGCCGCGGTAGGCGCCGACTTTGCCGGTAACCCCGAATTTTGGCCCGATCGGTAACGTGCCGGTGCTGGAAAACTGCCAACTCTTGGCTTTAAGTCCGGGAGACAAACTACCCGGCTCAACCAAACCGTTGTCTCTGATATTCGCCCGGGCGATGTCCGCACCCATTTCAATACCCAGCATTCGATTGATTTGGAAGGCGCCATAGATCTTCCGCGATTTCATTGTGTCATCGATGCTTCCGGAAAAATTCTGACCGCGTTCAGCCAAAAATTTCGTGACGACATCGATACCGCCGAACCAGTTGGTTCCAGCAGCATAGGACAAGGGGATAACTGCCAAGATGCCAGCCGCAGAAAGGACGAGACAGCGCATAACCGACTGATAAAACATTGCGTTACCTCTTACGGGCGTTTTCCTGCACAAGTTTGAAGACTGTTAACTTTTATAATAACCGAAACACCGCCCCGGCCCAAATAATTTTTATTACTATTTTTGGTACGCCCATTGCAGCAATGCGTCCTGCGCAAGATCGGCTTCGCCGGCATAAGCGTGATTAACCAAAAATATCACAACGTACTGTTTTCCCGACTTGCTATGCACGTATCCGGCGATCGTTTTCACGCCATCCAAAGTACCGGTTTTGATATGGGCGCGGCCAGTTATATCATTGTTTTTGAGACGTTTTTTCATGGTGCCGTCGGTCCCGGCGATCGGAAGCGAAGACATGAGTTCCGGCATGACCGGGCTCAATCCGGCGTCATTGAGCAGGTAGCCAAGGCTCTTCGCACTGATGCGTTCCCGGCGCGATAATCCGGCGCCGTTCTCGATCACAAGTTCCGGAAATTCCAGGCCCTTTTGCGCAAGCCAAGTTTTGATCGCCCTTGCTCCCTTCTCCGGAGTTCCCGGCGCACCCAACCGTTCGGCGCCGAGACTTAGCAAGATGGTTCGCGCCATTAGGTTGTTGCTCCACTTATTCGTATCGCGAACCGCTTCCGCTAACGGCTGAGATTCCCACGATAAAAGTGGGCGCTCGCCTACCGGCGCAGCGCCTTCCTTTATCGAGCCCAACCATGTGCCGCCAATCTCGGTCCAAAGCTGGCGGAATATGCCGGCAGTAAATCCGGGATTGGAAAGCAAATTAAACTGCAGCGATTTTTCACCACAATCGGCAGCATAGTTTCCGCGCAGCACGATGGTCGCTGCGTTCGGGCCGTTTTGGACCTCCTTGTCTATGCCAT
>JALYOK010000048.1 GCA_030856925.1 Pseudomonadota bacterium | reverse complement strand
CCGCGTTCATCCTTATCGATGTTGACGCCTACGCGCAGACGGTATTTGGTGAATCGTGCCTTGATGAGCCGAATCCGTCGCGCGTAGCTAAGATCGTCGGGTGGCAGTGTCCACACGGCGTGCCAGTGGTCGGGGGAGCAAGACTATTGCATCGATCACAAACGGCAGTTGGCTTTTGACCTCGCGCACGATGCGCGGGAGCACGATGCTGTGATCAACGAGCACAGCTCGTCTTAGGTCACGAGGATTCACCGTGAAGAAAAACGTTCCGCCCGCCGCGCGGCTCCTGCGATAGTTGACCATGTGCGGATATTACCCCGGAATACGCTTCGCTCCTTCCGGGCTACGATTTCTCCCCTAAACGTTAGCCCAGCCGCCAATCAACATTCGCGGGGACAGCTCGTCAACAAAGTGTTTATCAGGCCCCGGATTATTCACTAACCGCCGAGCCCGGCCGCCATACCAGCAATCGTTTCTCTGCGATCATCACTAGTTTATCGAGCAACAGCGCAAACACGGTCAACACCAACACACCGGCAAACACCGTGTTAATGTCGAACGATCCTTCCGCTTGCAAAATCAAATAGCCCACGCCGCGCGACGAACCCAAATATTCGCCGACCACGGCGCCGACGAACGCCATGCCCACCGCCGTGTGCAAGCTGGAAAACACCCAGGCTGTCGCGCTCGGTAAATAGACATGCCATAACAAATCGCGTTTGCTCGCACCCAACATACGCGCGTTGTTGAGCACCACTTGGCTCACATCTTTGACGCCGTGATAGACCGCGAAGAACACCACAAAGAATACGATGGTCACGCCGAGTAGCACTTTTGACCAGATCCCCAACCCGAACCACATGGCGAAAATCGGCGCGAGGATAATGCGTGGCATCGCGTTGAAGGCTTTGAGATAAGGATCGAGCAAGCGCGCCGCGAGCGGAGACAGCGCGAGCCAAAGACCCACCGCGAGCCCCAGCAAGGTCCCCAGGACGAACGCTAGCACAGTCTCCAGTAAGGTGATGGCCAGATGCGGGAAAATCTTTCCGCTGACGAACCATTCCGCGATGCGTTGCAAGACAAGCAACGGGTTACCGAAGAAAAACGGCGCCAGGATTTCCGTTTCCGTAAGGCCGTACCACAGCAGGAACAGCGCGACTAGAAGTCCGACCTGTGCGGCGCGCAGCCTGATATTGGCCTGCGAGGCAGTCTGGATGCGGGGTCGTCTAGCGGGAGTCATGGCGTTAGGCCATTCTATGACAAAGTCAGGATGGTAGAATCGTCATTGTACGTTGAAGCGCCGACGGTGCGATGCACGGCACGCCTAAATGACGCCAAAAAGCTAATTTGACATCGCGCATCAACACCTCTAAGCTTCCCTCATGACTCGCAAAGCCACTACTTTTCGACTCGATCCCGAGGTCCAGGCGGGGTTGGCGCTACTGAGCGAAGTTCAGCGTCGGCCCCAGAATCAGCTCGTCAACGAAGCTGTGCGGGAACTCGTGTCCAAACGCAGCCAAGAAGTCGAGGTCGATCTCAAATCCACTTTAGCTCGCCTTAAAGCTTACCGCTTGCGCGATCCAACGGGGGAAAAATCAATGGCGGTAGCCATGAGAGCAGAGGCGGCCATCGAATACGACCCGGCGGAAGGTGTTCGGGTGCCGCGATCAGAAGCGGTCGGGCCCGTAGCGGCGCGTATGCTTGATCTCCTGCGTGGCTGACTGGGACGCAAATAGCCCGGAACTGTTACGCAACCTCGATGAACTAGGCCGCAAGACCAATGCGGCTGCCCGCGCCCGAGAACCGCTTTCAAGCAACGTCATCCGGGATTGGCAAGCGCTGATCATGCAAGGCCTCACGCCCACTGACGGCGTGCCGTTCGGCGTATTTCGCGGCGAGGCCGGACTTGAGGACTACATAGTCAAGATCGGCGAACATATTGGCGCCCTACCTGAGTTTGTCGCCGCCGAGTTGGCGCAGTTCGACCGTAAACTTGTAGATCGTCTTGACGAGCTCGATGACACGGTCCAGCCCGAGCGGCAGGAACCCAGCGAAGATCACATCCAGGCCGTCATTATCCTGTGCGCGTGGGCCCAGGGCGAGTGGGTGCGCATTCATCCCTTTCCAAACGGCAACGGGCGCACCGCGCGAATTCTGGTCAACAGCATTGCTCAGCGCTACAGCCTACCGGCTTTCATGGTTATTCGTCCCCGTCCCGGTTCGGAATACGAACGGGTCGCGACAAAAGCTATGGCCGGCGACTGGGCAGCGGCGATACCGCTGTTGCTGAGATTGTACGACGCGGCGCTCTGATAAAACTTCAATTAGTCTTTGGGTAATTGTGCAATACAGCAAACCACCCAATTCTCGTACGGAATCACCAGCTTTATCGCAGTAGCGCGCCCTTCACTTGCGATATGCTGCCATGCAGCATATCGTGTTAGGATGGCTCGTCCACCTTAGTTGGGATGCCCAATGTTTGAACACTTCAAAGCCTGGTTTGGACGGCTCGTCGCGGCTGCAAAGATTCTCCTC
>JALYOK010000045.1 GCA_030856925.1 Pseudomonadota bacterium | reverse complement strand
CGCCAAGGGAGCCACCCTTGGCTTCGCGACGGCGCCTTGCGATCGACCCCTTCTCGACCCAACGCGAGCCGCGATGGACTTAATCAGAGGTTCCCTAGACCATGAATCAGATCCTCGCTCCGGTGCGCGATCCTTCGTCCGTCGGGGTCGCGGAGCCCCGCACTCTGCATTTCGATAGGCCGCTGCCGCTTCGATCCGGTGCGGCCATCGATTCGTACGATTTAGTGATTGAGACTTATGGCTCGCTGAATGCCACCCACTCCAACGCGGTGCTGGTGTGTCACGCGCTCAACGCTTCCCATCATGTCGCAGGGTATCATGCCGACAATCCTGACAATGTCGGTTGGTGGGACAATATGATCGGACCGGAGAAGCCCCTCGATACCAATCGCTTTTTCGTAATCGGAGTCAACAATCTTGGCGGCTGCTTTGGCTCGACCGGTCCATCATCGATCGATGCGCGCACCGGCAAGCCCTACGGTGCGAACTTTCCCGTGCTGACGGTCGAAGACTGGGTCACAGCTCAGATACGGCTAGCGGATCAGTTGGGCATTGAGAAATTCGCCGCGGTCATGGGCGGCAGTTTAGGGGCGATGCAGGCGCTACAATGGTCGATCAGTTACCCTGATCGCATCGGTCACGCTATTATCGTCGCCGCCGCGCCCAAGCTATCGGCGCAAAATATCGCCTTCAACGAAGTCGCGCGCCGCGCCATCACGACGGATCCCGATTTCCACGGCGGCAATTACTACGATCACCACGTTAAACCGAAACGTGGATTGCGTTTGGCGCGAATGATCGGCCACATTACCTATCTCAGCGACGATGCGATGATGGAGAAATTCGGCCGTGCGCTGCAGTCTGGCAATATCGGTTATCACTTCGACGTGGATTTCGAAGTGGAATCCTATCTGCGTCATCAGGGCGATAAGTTTGCCGAATATTTTGATGCCAACACTTATTTACTCATCACGCGGGCACTGGATTATTTTGACCCGGCGCACGACTACTCGGGTAATCTCACCAAGGCGCTGGCAAAGGCGAGCGCGCAATTTTTGGTCGTGTCCTTTACCTCCGACTGGCGTTTTTCGCCGCAGCGTTCGCGCGAAATTGTCAAGGCGCTGTTAGACAATCATCTGCGCGTGAGCTACGCCGAAATCGATGCGCCCCACGGACACGACGCTTTCTTGCTCGACGACGCGCGCTACCACGGACTAGTTAGCGCTTATTTCCAACGAATTCGCGACGAGGTAGGGGAATGATCGGTCGCCCGGATTTCGATGCAATTGCAAGTTGGATACGATCCGGTTCAAGGGTACTGGACTTGGGTTGCGGCAACGGTGACCTCTTGAAGTATCTTACAGACCGGCGCGCCGCAAACGGCTATGGCGTCGAGATCTGTGACGAAAACCTGCTAGCCAGCGTTCGTAGCGGGGCCAATGTCATCCAAATGGATCTGGAAAGTGGCCTCAGCGTGTTTGAGTCCCATTCCTTCGACTACGTCATCCTGTCGCAAACGCTCCAGGCGGTACATCGGACCGAACTGATTGTGCGGGAGATGTTAAGAGTCGGCAAAGAAGGAATCGTGACCTTTCCCAACTTTGGCTATTGGCAACATCGCCTCGATGTTCTGCGCGGCCGCATGCCGGTGTCGGAAGACTTGCCCTATCAGTGGTACGACACGCCAAATATTCATCTTTGCACGTTGAAGGACTTCGAAACGTTCTGCGCACGCTTGAGAGTGCGCATAGTGGAACGCAGGGTGCTCACGCGCGGCCGCTCCATACAGGCCCGGGCGAATTTTTTTGGCTCCATTGCCGTTTATCGTTTGCGAGCCGGCTGACATTTCCGCGCCATCCCTTGACTGAAACGCCGAAATTGAATATCCGGCAAGCGCTGTTCACGCGGCGCATGCTGATCTGCATTTTCACCGGCTTTAGTTCCGGCTTGCCGCTCTATCTGTTGATTCAGTTGCTGCCCGCTTGGTTGCGTTCCGAACAAGTGGATCTAAAAGCGATAGGATTTTTCGCGTTGATTCAGCTTCCTTACAACTGGAAATTTGTCTGGTCGCCGCTGCTCGATCGCTACGCCATGCCGGTGTTGGGCAGGCGCCGCGGTTGGATGCTGGCGACGCAGGTCCTGCTGTTGGCTTCAATTCCCTTGTTTGGCTTGTTTCATCCGAAAATGGATCTGTGGTCCATCGCCTATCTCGCGACCGCTGTGGCGTTCTTTAGCGCCAGTCAGGACATCGTCCTTGATGCTTATCGCCGCGAAATATTGAGCGATGCCGAATTGGGTCTCGGCAATTCCGTTCACGTGAATGCATACCGGATCGCCGGTCTCGTACCCGGGGCGCTGTCGTTGATACTAGCGGATTTTTTGCCCTGGTCGAGCGTCTTTGTGATCACGGCGTTGTTTATGGCGCCGGGATTACTGATGACTTTGTATGTCAACGAGCCAAAGACCATGGCTGCGCCGCCAAAAAGTTTGCGTGACGCGGTGGTGGAACCTTTTCGAGAATTTATCAATCGAGCAGGGATGCGGAAGGCGTTGTTGGTGCTGGCGTTCATTTTTCTATACAAACTCGGAGACAGCATGGCGACGTCGCTGGCGACACCGTTTTATCTGGATATGGGATTCAGCAAGACCGAAATCGGCGTAATCGCAAAAAACGCCGGGCTCTGGCCTAGCATATTCGGTGGCGTGCTCGGGGGCATTTGGATGTTAAAACTCGGTATCAATCGCGCGCTGTGGCTATTTGGCGTCGTGCAATTGGTGTCAATCCTCGGTTTTGCCGCCTTGACTCAATTCCCGCAAAACAAAATCGCCCTCGCCTTCGCTATCGGCGTTGAAGCCGTGGGCGTTGGTTTGGGTACGGTGGCGTTTGTCGCCTTCATCGCACGCACGACCAACCCTGCTTACACGGCTACGCAATTCGCATTGTTCACTAGCCTCGCGGCATTGCCGCGCACGGTAATCAATTCGTTCGCCGGTGTCATCGTCGAACAGATTGGTTGGCTGAATTTTTTCTGGCTTTGCACGCTGCTCGCGGTGCCCGGAATGCTGTTGCTATTCAAAGTCGCGCCTTGGAACGCAGGCAAGCGAAAGGCTTAAGCGTTGGTTGAAAAACGCAGTGAGGATGCCGGTGTGCTAAGCGGAACGGAGCAGAGGGGGACCGCAGTAGTTTTTCAATAAACACTTAACGCATACCGGGCATCATGCCCTTCATCCCGCGCATCATCTTTGCCAAGCCGCCTTTGCGCATCATTTTCATCATCTTTTGAATTTGTTCGAACTGGCTGAGAAGTTTATTAACTTCTTGCACCTGTACGCCTGCTCCGGTCGCGATGCGGCGCTTCCGTGAGGCCTTGATGAGGTCCGGGTTACGCCGTTCCGACGGCGTCATGGAATTGATGATGCCCTCGGTGCGGGCGATGATCTTGTCGTTCATGGGCATGCCTTGCGCGCCCGCGGTGAGTTGTGCTGGAAGTTTTTCCATCAGTCCGGTGATGCCGCCCATTTTTTTCATCTGTCCCATCTGCGCTTTGAAGTCTTCAAGATCGAACCTTTCGCCGGACTTCATTTTTTTCGCCAGCTTTTCCGCTTCGTCGCGATCGACATTGCGCACAGCATCTTCGACCAGCGAGACCACGTCGCCCATGCCGAGAATTCGGGAAGTCATGCGCTCCGGGTGGAAGGTCTCAAGTCCCGTGAGTTTTTCGCCAACACCAACAAACTTGATCGGTTTTTGGGTCACATGACGCACCGACAACGCCGCGCCACCCCGGGCATCACCGTCGAGTTTGGTCAGGATAACGCCGCTGAGAGGCAGGGCTTCACCGAAGGCCTTCGCGGTATTGACCGCGTCTTGGCCTTGCATGGAATCGACGACGAACAGCGTTTCAATCGGAGTTATCGCCGTGTGCAAGGCCTTGATCTCCGCCATCATCGCTTCGTCGATGGCGAGGCGCCCCGCGGTGTCGACGATCAGCACGTCGTGATAGTGGGTGCGGGCAAATGCGAGCGCCGCTTGGGCGATAGCGACGGGCTGTTGCGAATTGTCCGATGCAAAAAAATCCACGCCGAGTTGTTCGCTCAATAAGCGCAATTGCTCGATAGCTGCGGGGCGGTAAACGTCACAACTCACCAGCAATACTTTTTTCTTCTGTTGTTCCTTGAGTAATTTAGCAAGCTTGCCGGAACTGGTGGTCTTGCCTGAGCCTTGCAGGCCGGCCATCAGTATGACGGCGGGTGGCGTTGTCGCTAGATTGAGGGCCGTGGCTTGCTCGCCCATAAGAGCAGTAAGTTGTCTGTGCACAATACCCACCAGCGCCTGGCCCGGGGTCAAGCTCGTCAGGACTTCGTGGCCAAGAGCTTGCTCCTTCAAGTGTGCGATAAAATCTTTCACCACAGGCAATGCGACATCGGCTTCCAGCAATGCCACGCGCACTTCGCGGAGCGCGTCTTGGATGTTAGCTTCTGTCAAGCGCGATTGACCGCGTAGCGTTTTAATGACGGACGACAGCCGTTGGGTGAGATTGTCGAGCATGATTCTGTCCTAGCGGAAGACGTTGGTGTAGACTTTGCGAGTTAAAATTGTAACACCTCGATTTCGGCCAATTCGATCCGATCGCTATGCCCAGTTCCGTTTACCTACTTGCCGCCTTGATCTATAGCACGGTCGCCGTGTATTTTTGGCGACGGACGTTGACGTTGAGACATGAGTCCGTGCCGGTGGAAAAATTTGATGTCGCGCCGTGGATCAAGTGGATGGTGCTGGCGGGAATTGTGCTCCATGGTGCGGCATTAGAACTTTCGGTGTTTGGCAAGCCGGGACTCAACCTTGGCTTGGGGAACGCCCTGTCCCTCATAGTATGGTTGACCGTTGTAATTTATTGGCTCGGAAGCTGGCTCTATCCTGTGGCCAGCTTGCAAATGTTCGTCCTGCCTATCGCCGCAATAGGGGTGCTGTTGGCGCAGATGCTGCCGAGCGACCGTGTATTAACGCTGGCGGCAAGGCCGGCGTTGGCGGCACATCTTGTAATGTCGATGCTGGCTTATAGCTTGTTTACCATCGCCGCGCTCCACGCGATACTTACGTCGGTGCTCGACCGCGGTCTGCATCAAGGCACTATGCCGGCGACCATGCGCGATGCGCCACCGTTGATCGCTATGGAACAACTGCTGTTGCGCATCATACAGGTAGGGTTCGTGCTGCTGACCCTTGCGCTGATCAGTGGATTTTTGTTCTCGGAGCAGGTATTCGGTAAAGCTATTACCTTTCCCCACAACACTCATAAGATTTTATTCGGCGTGCTGTCGTGGGGAATTTTCGGCGCGTTTCTTATCGGTCATCGTTTTTACGGCTGGCGCGGGCGTACGGCGGCAATGCTCACCCTAGTGGGTTTCGGCTTGTTGCTGGTGAGTTACATCGGCAGTAAGTTTTTCCTGGAAGTACTGTTGCAACGCGCTTGACAGACCCAAGCACGAAATCGATACTGATTATTCCTAAGTTTCCGCCCTAGGATTTCTTGGACGATATTCCAACCAGCGCCCTGTTGATCGCTCTGGGCGTGCTGCTCATCGCGTCGGGTTTTTTCTCGGTGGCAGAGACCAGCATGATGGCGCTAAATCGCTACCGCCTGCGCCATTTGGTTACCCTCGGCAGCCGCAGCGCAAAACTGACGCAATCCTTGCTGCAGCAAACCGACAAGTTATTGGGGGTCATACTGCTGGGCAACAACCTACTCAACGCGGCCTCTGCCGCGCTAGTGACTATTATTACGGCGCGAATGTTTGGTGAAGGGGAGTTCGCGCTCGGGATCGGCACGCTGGCCGTCACCTTCGCGATCCTGGTATTCAGCGAAATCACCCCGAAGATACTGGGTGCGGCGTATTCGGAACAAATCGCTCTGCCTATCAGCTTCGTTTTAAGACCGCTGCTCAAGCTTTTTTACCCGGCGGTTTGGTTCGTCAATCTTTTCGTTAAGGGTCTGCTGTGGCTAATGCGCCTAAATCCCTCCGAGCAGCAGAAAAGCGAACAACTAAGCCTCGAGGAGTTGCGCTCGCTGGTGCTGGAAGAATCGCATTACATCCCGGCAAAACACAAACATATCCTGCTCAACTTGTTCGAGCTAGAGAATATTACCGTCGACGACGTCATGACTACCCGCAGTCAGATCGAGGCAATCGATATTTCCGCAGACATCGAGGAAATTCGCAATCGCCTGGCGACATCCCACCATACCATCCAGCCCGTTTATTCGGATCATTTGGATGAAGTAATTGGTATCTTGCATGTGCGTAAAGTGTTGCATCAAACCCATAACAATGAGCTCACCAAAGAGACACTGAAAGAAATCATGCGACCGCCATTTTTCGTTCCGGCAGGCACGCCGCTACTCACTCAATTGCAGAATTTTCAAGAGAATCAACGCCGGGTAGGCTTAGTGGTCGATGAATATGGCGAATTGCAGGGCCTGGTAACTTTGGAGGATATTCTCGAAGAGATCGTGGGTGAATTTACCAGTCAGTCTCCGGCGCATAATGCCCAGTTCAGAGTGCAGGAGGACGGCAGTATTATCGCCGAGGGAACGTGTTCCCTGCGCGAACTCAATCGTAAATTGGGACTACACTTCGATACTTCAGGCCCAAAGACTATCAATGGCCTCATACTCGAGCACCTGGAAAATATCCCGGAACCGGGAACCAGCCTGAAAGTCGCGGGCTATCCCATTGAAATCATCCAAACCCAAGACCGTATGGTGAAAGTGGTCCGAATCTTTCCAACGCAGCGGGTAATGCCTTTAACGGATTCAACATCGTTTGAAGAGATCTAAGACAGTCCTCACTCTTTTGACAATCGTTCCCACCTCAAAAATGCGGCAAGGGCCTTTGCAAAAGACGCCCACACTACGTCATGTGGAAATGAATAACCAATATAATCAATAGATGTGCGCTTACTCTTTAGTGCAATTTATTAAAATTTCAACCTACTCGCTCGGAATGGTCTAAGCTAGAGGCAAATTCCACTAAAGGTTCAATCATGGCTACGGCAGTTGCGCAAAAACGCCTGAAAATTCCGCCGAAGGAAACCACCAAGCTCTATAACTTTGTGTGGGAAGGCCGCGACCGTGCCGGCAAGATGATCAAGGGCGAGATCAAAGCGGGCGGCGAGGCGCTGGTGACGGCCACACTGCGGCGTCAGGGCATCAACGTCGTAAAAGTTAAACGCCAGCGCCTGGGCGGCGGACGAAAGGTCACTGAAAAAGACGTTACTTTTTTCACGCGTCAACTGGCGACAATGTTGAAGGCCGGTGTGCCATTGCTTCAAGCGTTTGATATCGTCGGTAAAGGTCACCACAACGCCAATGTGACGCGACTGTTGATGGACGTCAAAACCGATGTTGAAACCGGAAACAATTTAGCGTCCGCATTTCGAAAATTCCCGCTTCATTTTGATAACCTCTTCTGTAACTTGGTGGCGGCCGGCGAACAGGCGGGTATTCTGGACACCCTACTTGATCGCTTGGCCACCTACAAAGAAAAGACGCTCGCGGTAAAGGCGAAAATTAAATCGGCGATGTTCTATCCAATGGCCATTATGGTGGTGGCGTTCATTATTACGGCTGTGATTATGATATTCGTAGTTCCGGCATTTAAAGAGTTGTTTACGAGCTTTGGCGCCGACCTGCCAATGCCAACCTTAGTGGTAATGGCTATTTCAGACTTTTTCGTTCAGTGGTGGTGGGCGATATTCGGCTCCCTTGGTGGAGGACTATGGTTCTTCTTTTATACCTGGAAACGCTCGCGGAAAATGCAGCATGTCATGGACCGACTGTTCTTACGCATTCCGATATTTGGTCCGGTGATGGAAAAAGGCATCCTCGCCCGGTGGGCGCGGACATTGTCGACGATGTTTGCGGCAGGCGTTCCATTGGTAGAATCTCTTGACTCTGTCGGAGGCGCATCGGGTAACGTCGTATTCGAAGAGGCCACTCAGAGAATTCGGGAGGAAGTCAGTACCGGCTCTGGTCTCACGACTGCCATGCAAAACAGCGGCGTATTTCCAAGCATGGTTCTGCAAATGACCGCAATCGGTGAAGAATCTGGCGCGCTGGATAGTATGCTATCCAAAGTGGCCGACTTTTACGAAGAAGAGGTCGATAATGCCGTGAAGGCGCTTTCCAGCCTTATGGAACCTATTATCATGGCCTTTTTGGGTGTGGTGATCGGTGGGCTGGTCATTGCAATGTATTTACCGATCTTCAAGATGGGCCAAGTCGTCTAGTTGAAAAACTACTGCGGCGCCCTTCTGTGCCGTTACTCGGTGCTCAGAGCCCTCATGTACCCCCGGGTACATTCCGGTTTCTGCGCGCCGGGCGCCTCGCTTCGTTTTTCAAAAAATCTCTAGTGGATCTGGCATTTGATCCAATTCCGATAATGGGGCATGGGTGAGTGTGGGATTGATCGACGCACTGACATCAATACCACCGGTGTTTGTGGCGCTCGCCAGTGTGCTGGGTCTACTGGTGGGTAGTTTTTTAAACGTTGTTATCCATCGTTTGCCGAAAATGATGGAACGCGAATGGCGTGAACAGTGCGCCGAGTTCGCTGCGACACAAGGTGGCGAAGTTGCTCGTTCGGAAAATCAATCAAAATACAATCTGGTGGCGCCGCGTTCGGCTTGCCCGTCCTGTGGCCACCGGATTAGCGCCATTGAAAACGTTCCTGTGTTTAGCTACTTGGCGTTACGCGGCCGCTGCCGAAGCTGCGGTGCAAAGATCAGTCCGCGTTACCCGGTCGTTGAAGCGATCACGGGTTTGTTGAGTGGTTTGATCGCCTGGCATTTTGGCTTCGGGCTGGCGGGAATC
>JALYOK010000025.1 GCA_030856925.1 Pseudomonadota bacterium | reverse complement strand
GTCCAAGTACCACCAGTTGCACTGCGAAATTGGTTTCGATTGTTTTGCAGGCCGGCGCCCATGCTGGCGGTGACCACGACGATGCTCATCATGGCCGGACAGTATGCGCTATTTACCTACATCGCAGCTCTGTTGGCACAGCATCATGGCATTGCCCCGACGGGCTTGAGCATGCTGCTGGTGTGGTTCGGCGTCGCCGGCGTGCTCGGCAACGCCGCGGCCGGGCGCGCGGTGGATCGGGTGGGCGCTGCGCAGGTCGCCACCCTCGGAATCGGCGTCCTGCTCACGGCTTTTATGATCATGGCTTATTCCGAGGCGTCGCTGTTACTCACTATCATTGCTATGGGTCTGTGGGGCGGCGCCGCGTTCGCAATCACCAGCGCGCAACAGGCGCGGTTAGTGAATCAGGATCCGCGCCTCGCCAGCGCGACCCTGGCGCTGAATACATCCGCGCTGTATGTCGGTCAAGCGGGCGGGGCCGTTCTGGGTGGCATCGCGATCAGCATGTCGGGATTGGACAGCGTGCCCTGGGTAGGTGTAATCCTGCTGGCAGCCGCGTTTGCCGTATCCGTATGGGAGAGCTTGTTGCCGCCGAAGAGCCAGGCGGCGATGCTGCCGCGGACCGCGCCATCGTCGGTCACCTCACAACTGCCGTGAATACACCTTGCGGCAAGGATGAAGGCGAAACGATGAAGGAGGAAGGATGTCACAACTGCCTTGAATATATCGCGTTCCTTGCTGCTGATAAGATCTCCCTATCTGGATATGTAAAACCCTGAAATTCTGAAGGCCTGAAAGCCTGGGTCCGGCGCCACCGCCCGCCCCCGAACGCGGCGCCTGGCGGAAGTCATAGTATTGCCCCGTCGCCTGTGATCGTTGTGGGATTTTTCGGTACGGATAATCTCACTCTCGCATAGATTCTCTGTCAAACGTTGCAAAGTCGTAGCCAAACGGAACGGCCTGAAATTCCTTTTCCGTCGGCGTTTGGTGTCGTCCTAAAAATTCTTGGCCCTGTCATCTCGACGAAACATTCGCGGCATATTGTGCGCGCTGGTGCGCGTTCGCGCGCTCGTTTAACTTAATTTTGCGAGAGGGGATTTCATGGGTGGAAAAATGAGCACTATCCTGATGGCAGCAGCGGTTGCCGCAATAACTCTAACCGCGTCGGTAGTTTATGCCGACGGCGATGGCCGATACGTAGGCGATCGGTTCGACGAGTTCTATAACGGTCACGGTCATTACGATAACTACGGTCAACGGAAGCACGACGGCGGAGTACAGTTGGGGCCACGGCCGTTTTACTTAATGGAGGGCATGGACGAGGGTCGGCTCAAGGAGCGTTTACTTCGCTGCGAGAAAGGGCCTTTTTACCGGACGGATTTTTCCATCGCTCATCGCGGCGCCCCGCTGCAGTTTCCGGAACACACAAAGGAATCGTATCAGGCCGGCGCTCGTATGGGCGCGGGTATCGTAGAGTGCGATGTAACGTTCACCAACGACGCGGCACTGGTTTGCCGTCATTCGGAGTGTGATCTGCACACTACCACCAATATTGTCGCGACACCGCTCAACAACAAATGCAGTGTGCCTTGGACGGGACCCAACTCCAGCCCTAAGTGTTGCGCCAGTGATCTGACGCTAGCCGAATTCAAATCCCTCAAGGGCAAGATGGATGCGAGCAATCCGGCGGCAACCACGGCAGAAGGCTATCTTGGCGGCACGGCGAGCTGGCGCACCGACCTGTACACCGGCCGCGGGACCCTGCTGACACTCAAAGAGAGCATCGAGCTCAACAAGGAACTCGGGGTTAAGCACACCCCCGAACTGAAAAGCGGCGATCCGATCCGCATCAACGCCATATTCGGCAGCCAGGCGAACTACGCGCAGAGAATGATCGACGAGTTCAAGCGCGCCGGCGTCCACCCCCGCGACGTTTGGGCCCAGTCATTCAATTTAGATGATGTCCTGCACTGGATCAGGAATGATCCCCGATTCGGTAAGCAGGCCGTCTATCTGGATGACTTCGATCCTACCTCCAATCCACCCACCCCGAGATTGACGCTCGATGAGCTCAAGCAGTTAAAGCAACAAGGCGTAAAAATTTTCGCGCCGCCGATTCCCGCGCTACTGGCGGTGAACGCCGCCAATGAAATCGTCCCGTCTCAATATGCGCTCGATATCAAAACCGCCGGATTAGACATTATCACCTGGTCTTTTGAACGATCCGACCTGCGCCAAGGTGCATCGCGCGCGGGCTTCTATTATTCGTTCGACCCCGCTGGACAAGCCGTGAAAAAAGACAGCGATATGTATAAAGCGCTCGACGTGCTCGCGCGCAAAGTTGGTATCCTCGGGATCTTCTCGGACTGGCCCGCGACCGTTACTTATTACGCGAATTGCATGGGTCTGAAGTAGATTCGGACGCGGGACTGTGCATCGCATAGCGTAACGCGTGCGCAGACCGTCATCGTTTTGTCATGGCAGCTCAATATTCTTGACTCCGACTCGGTCACCAGTTAGCCGAGATTTTCGCAACTGATCAAACTTACTTCATACAAGGATATCTTATGAAAACAAAATTCACGCGTCCGCTCGTCACGCTTGTCGCATTGATCGGCTTCGGCACAGCCGTATACGCCAGTGATGACGACAAACATTGGAAGGATTTCGGCAAAACCATTGAAAGGGCTTTGCACGCGAAATCGGATCGACTATTTGGAATTAGACGACCGTTACGCGAGTCCGCACCGGAGAGTACCGTGCCTTACAGAACTTCAACTCAAGCGGCGGGAGACCAAGTCTTGATCGCGAGGAGTTTGAAGGTTGAGTATCTGACTCGCGCTGCCGGCAACGCGACCGACATGATGGCGTTTTTCCCCGCCCATAACCCAACACATCTCATCACGTGCGTGGAGGGGGATCGTGAAGAAATCGTGCCCAACAGCAATAAATTCAATCCATCGGTGCAGCGGATCAATTTGCAGAGCGGTGGGGTCGAAACTATCCTGCGCGGCATGGAAGGTTGCGACGGCATACGTACAACGGCCTGGGGCACGATTCTCGCCACCGAGGAAACCAGCGACGGCGGCGCCTACGAAATTTTGAATCCGCTGACCGTGACCAATCAAAGGATAATCGACCGCAGCACCGGTGCGGTCACGGACACGCTCAACATCGCCAAGCGCACCGCGCTGCCCACTATGGCGTGGGAGGGCATCTCAATTCTGCGCAACGGCATCCTATACGCGGGTGACGAGTTGCGTCCGGGCACAGGGGTCGCGGACGCAGACGGAGGCGCGATTTTCAAGTTTGTGCCGTCGAATCTTTTCAACGGTAACAGCCCAATCAGCAACTTAGGCGAGTCGCCATTCGTGTCCGGTTTTGTTTACGCTATGCAAGTGTCTTGCGTAAGCAATACTCAGCAGTTTGGGCAAGGCTGTGAGATCGGCAATGCAGCCTGGATCATCGTGAACGCGGCAACGGTACGCGCCGATGCGAACAGTAAAGGCGCCACAGGCTACTATCGTCCGGAGGATTTGCACGGTGACCCACTATACAAGGACGCTACGAAGCCCGACGCAGTGCGTTTCTGTTGGACCAACACCGGCAATGAAGGCGGGCAAAACTTCTCCGAGGTCGTGTGCGCGGTAGACAGTGAACCGTTGACCGCAGATGCCACCAAACGCACCGTTGTCGCGAATCGGTTCATCGAGGGCGACAAGGATTTTAATTCGTTCGATAATTTGGATTTCCAACCGCGTACCGGCAATCTCTACGTCATCGAGGATCATCCAAACGGTGACATCTTCGC
>JALYOK010000563.1 GCA_030856925.1 Pseudomonadota bacterium | reverse complement strand
CGGCAATGCTTTTTGCTCCTGCATTTTCCCCCTTACAACTGGAATTGACTCAGCGCATCCTTAGCTCTTGGAATCCGCTCCTTTATTTCGCTCTGACAAAGTCTTGATCAAACCATCGATACCGCTTTTGCGGACTTGTTCATTGAAGGTGCTGCGGTAGTTTTCCACCAGGCTGACTCCTTCGACGGTGATATTGAATACTTTCCAACCGGCGGGTGTTTTGAACATACCGTAATCTACGGCGACGGGTTCACGACCGCTTTGCAGGAATACACTCTTCACCGTTGCCTCCTTTGCGTCCGGTTCGCGCCTGGCAGGCCTGAATTCGATTACTTGGTTGCGGTATTGCGACAGCGATACGGCGTAGGTTCGAACCAACAAGGAACTGAATTCTTTGATCAAACTTTCTTGCTGCTGCGGGGTTGCTTGGCGCCAATTCTTGCCCATCGCCAGTTGGCTCATTCGTTTGAAATCAAAATGGGGCAATACTTTCTCTTGGACCAATGCGTAGATCTTGTTACGGTCGCCGGTCTGAATGTCCTTGTCTTGCTTGATGACCGAAATCACTTCCTGAGTAGTGTTCTTCACCAATTCATCGGGTCCGAGGTCCTGAGAAACCGCCGCAGCGGCATACAGCGCGATGAGTGACAACGATAGCCAATTTACGATTCGAATCACGATTTCTTCCTTTTTCCAAGTGGGGAATGTTTTCCAGGTTACATCAACGTGTTTGGTGCGTCGAAGTTTACGAGCTATTGGGCGGATGCGCATAGAAGTGCGCGCACAGATTTTCGTCGCGCAAGCATTATAATTTATTGATAATGCTATTTTTTTTCTTCCGTCGGCGTTTCTTGCGCCTTACTGTATAAGAACTGCGAGATTATTTTTTCCAGCACCACTGCCGACTGGGTAAGCTTGATCACGTCGCCTTGTTTTAGGTCCTGTTCATCCCCGCCGGCTTCCAGTCCCAAATAGTTTTCACCGAGAATGCCGGAGGTTAAAATCGATGCCGTTGTGTCGATCGGAAACTGGTATTTACTGTCCATGTTCAGAGTGACTTCGGCATCGAACCTCTTGCTGTCAAAGCGTATATCGGCGACCCGACCGACCACCACACCGGAGCTACGCACCGGCGCCTGCACTTTTAAACCTCCGATGTTATCGAAATGCGCCGTCACGACGTAAACATTTTTAGGACTGTAAGCGCCGAAATTCCCGACCTTGAGCGCCAGTATCATTAACGCAACAAATCCCGCGACGACAAACAATCCTACCCACAAATCGACGACTCTGCGTTCCATTTAGCTCCATCCTCGCATCATAAATCCGGTCAACATCAAGTCCAGCGCCAGGATGATGAGAGACGAAGTCACCACCGTGCGCGCAGTGGCGCCCGCTACACCCTCGGCTGTCGGTGCGGCGTCGAAGCCTTCATAAGTGGCGATAGCTGTAACGGCGATGCCGAATACGAAGCTCTTGAGCACGCTGTAGACAATATCATAACGAAAATCGACTGCGGCTTGCATCTGCGACCAAAACGCGCCGGCGTCGACGCCGATGAGTACGACGCCGACCAGATAGGCGCCGAAAATGCCTACCGCGCTGAAAATGGTTGCGAGGATTGGCATAGCAATCACGCCCCCCCAAAAATGCGGCGCGACCACGCGTCCGACCGGGTTCACCGCCATGATATCCATCGCCGACAATTGTTCGGTTGCTTTCATCAGGCCGATCTCCGCCGTGATAGCGGAGCCGGCGCGGCTCGCGAATAGCAAGCCCGACACCACGGGACCCAGTTCGCGCAACAGCGACAGCGCCACCAGCACACCCAATTTTTCCTCGGAACCATAGACCTGTAACGTTTCATAGCCTTGCAATGCCAATACCATGCCGACGAACAACCCCGAGACGACTATGATGATCACCGACAACACGCCAGAGAAAAAAATCTTGCGCACGGTAAGGCTGAACCGACGGAAGCTTAAGCCCGAATGAAACAAAATCAAGAACAGAAAGTTCGTACCGGAGCCGATCCGCCACACAGCGTTGGTGGTTTTCCCGCCGATCAACCGAAACCAGTCTAACAATCCGTCAACCATACAACGCTTTCAAACCCAGGTCCTCTGCGTAACTTGGGCCGGGATAATGGAACGGCGACGGGCCGTCGGGCTCGCCATGGAAAAATTGATGTACTAACGGATCTTTCGATGTCAGCATTTCGTCCGGCGAGCCATTCGCGACGATTTTGCCTTTTCCTATCAGGTAAATGTAATCGATGATCTTGACAGATTCCTGAATGTCGTGCGTCACCAGCACCGATGTCACACCTAGCGCGTCGTTCAAACGCCGGATCAGATTGCCGATCACGCCCAACGAAATTGGATCGAGCCCGGCGAAAGGTTCGTCGTACATAACCAAGCTCGGGTCGAGCGCTACCGCTCGCGCCAACGCTACGCGGCGCGCCATGCCGCCGGACAACTCGTTGGGCATCAGCTTGTGGGCGCCACGCAAGCCGACGGCGTGAAGCTTCATAAGCACCAAGTCGCGAATGATCGATTCCGGTAAATCGGTCTGTTCGCGCAGTGGAAAAGCGACGTTGTCGAACACGGATATGTCGGTGAACAGCGCGCCGAACTGAAACAGCAGGCCCATCTTGCGTCGCATGCGGTAGAGTTCGACATGGCCGAGCTTATGCACGATATCACCCTCGACGCGCACCTCCCCTCGGGAGGGTTTGAGTTGTCCGGCGATGAGCTTCAGCAGCGTCGTTTTGCCGCTGCCGCTGCCGCCCATAATGGCGACCACCTTGCCGCGCGGGATGCGCAGATTGATGCCCTTTAATATAGGACGGTCTCGATAGGCAAAATGCAAATCGGCGATTTCGACCAGATTATTTTCAGACAAACGCAAACTCGAAAGAGGGAGTCGCCGTAGTGTAAACGAAATTGATCTCAACGCAACGTTGAGGCGTTGCGTCTTCGGCGGCTGTTTCCCTGCCGCCGCAGAGACAGAGGTTAGCGCTTAAACGGTCGACGTGCAGCCATGCGGCCAGAAGAAGCTTCGTCTTTGTGTCGGAAATTGATACGGCCCTTAGTGAGATCGTATGGCGACATCTCCAGCGTGACTTTGTCGCCGGCCAATATACGAATGCGATGCTGCCTCATTTTTCCAGAGGCGTGGGCGGTGATCTCCACGCCGTTGGTCAGCGTTACACGAAACTGAGTGTTTCGTAGCACCTCGCTGACGAGTCCCTCCATTTCGATCGTTTCTTCTTTCGACAAGTTTTAGCCTTTCACGGGAAACGCAATCGCCTCGCACGGCCGATAGCGCGCGTGCGTGAGCGAATGCAAAGAGATTGAGTGCGCGATGCGGAACCGAGTTAACTGATCGCGAGGAATTAGGCTTTCTTCAAATTAACGGCCGCCAACTTGCCGTTGTCGCCCTTCTCCACGTCGAACGATAATTTGTCGTTCTCATTAATGCTGCCGAGTCCCGAACGCTCGACCGCGGAGATATGGACGAACACATCCTTCGAACCATCGTCTTGTTGAATGAAACCAAAACCCTTAGCAGGGTTGAAAAACTTAACTGTACCGGTCGCCATAATATTCTCCAAATCTTGCATTGCCTGGCGCAGGATTGCGCTAGGAATCTAGCTAAACGATGGGAATGGACCGAATTGACACCGGTAGAGGTGAAACGCGAGGGCGCTCCCAAAGCGCGTTTGATGCTTCTAAATTGGGGAGTTTGGATGAAATTCAAGGGTTGGCGCTAAATTCTCCTTGCGTTCCGCGCCAAGACTTTTTCCCCGTGTTGGATTATCCACCATATTTGACAGCCCACGCTTTTTAAATACAGCAACCTAACCGTGCGCGAGCGATAGGAATGGGTCGATCCGTGCCTACCGAAGGGATCAACCTCCCGTTGAAGGCAGTTTGACATACTGGTCAGCAATCGATATCATTGATAGCAATCCAATCCATGGAGTCAGCAAATGGCAAATTTGATAGTTCGGGGCGTCGATGAATCAATAGTGAGGGCACTCAAAGAGCGTGCCGGCGTGCACGGGCGAAGTGCGGAGGCTGAGCACAGAGAAATTTTGGCTTCCGTCCTTGCTCGCCCACGCAGGCGCAGCTTCGCCGAAGTCTTGGCATCCATGCCCAACGCCGGGCTTGACTCGGACTTTGAGCGACCGAACGTCGAAACTGAACCGCCACATGTACTTGATTGACACAAATGTCGTGACCGAGGCCCGAAAGAAGGACAAGGCCAATCAGGGTGTTCTCGCTTTTTTCAACGAAGTGGCGACCCGGGACGAAGGGGTCTATCTGTCGGTGATCACCGTCGGCGAATTGCGTCGAGGTGTGGAATTGATGCGCCATCGCGACGACACACAACAAGCCGAGTTGCTCGAGCCGTGGTTGATAGGTGTTTTGGACCAGTACAAAGAGAATATCCTTACCTTCGATGCCGAGGCGGCGCAGGTATGGGGCAACCTGCGGGTTCCCCACGCGGAACACGAACTCGACAAACAGATTGCGGCAATAGCCCTCGTCAACGACTTGACGATGGTAACGAGAAATACCGCAGACTTTGAGTCTACGAGTGTCAAGTTAAGGAATCCGTTCTTGTTGGCCTGAAAGATTGATATAAGTGGACAACGCGGCGCTGAGAGACATTGATCCCATCCTGAACGGGCAGAGACCCTGACTCTTTGGAATTTACTCGATTGGCGCTGCGTATGCATGGCGCCGCTAGCCGGAAGGTTGAGTTCGATGGCCGTTGTGGAAAGCTTTCCAAATCGGCCACCATTTTAC
>JALYOK010000557.1 GCA_030856925.1 Pseudomonadota bacterium | reverse complement strand
CTTTAGCCATGTTGCTGCTAGACGCCGGGAAGACGGCGCGAGCTGTGGAATTGTTGCAAGCCGCCGCCGACAAAGCGCCTGACAGCCCCGAAATCAACTACCACCTCGCCCAGGCACTCGAAAAATCCGGCGCGCGGGATAAAGCCAAGTCGCTTCTCGAACGCATCCTGGCGAGTGGCAAGAAGTTTCCGGAAGAGTCGGAAGCAAGAGCGCTACTGGCCCAACTCAAAAAATGATCAACCATCGAAGCTATGGGCGATAATGATGTTAGCGACCATTGATTGACCCAACCTTAATATTTTTAGATAACGTGCAGGTATGATGGTTTTCCTAGCAAAAACTTTTCTTTGCCCTTTAGGGAAAGTCGTTACCGAACCGTCGCTTATATAGTAACCTTAACGATTAAATAGTGACTCAGTTTTTCAATTGTAAAGCGAAACCTTCGCTTCCAAAAATTACGTCAAACGGCAAAAAACACTTGCGACTAAACAGCTTAAGGGTTGACAATGCGCATCTTTACGCTAACTTATCGGTGTATCGGCTTAAATCACAATTGGCTTTTGCTTGATTCTTTCAAGCCTGCGGCCTTCTATCAAAATCTCGGAGATCCCAGGTGAAGAAGCTTAAGTTTCTTAATTCAATCCAACTAATACTAGCTTGCGTCGCGATACTGGAACTAAATGGTTGCGCGTTGCAACAAATGTACCCTACAGCGCCCGCTCGCGCTGACGAGAGCGCGCCCACCGAATACTTGGTCGGCCCTGGCGACGTCCTCAATATAGTTGTTTGGCGCAACCCCGAGGTTTCTATTCAGGTGCCGGTTCGACCGGACGGTAAGTTCACCACTCCGCTGGTGGAAGATATTCATGCGAGCGGAAAAACGCCTACCCAACTGGCCCGGGACATCGAGAACGCGCTATCCAAATACATCCAGGACCCGATAGTTTCGGTCATGGTGACTAATTTTTCCGGCCCATTTAGCGAGCAGATTAGGGTGGTCGGCCAAGCGACAAAACCGCAGGCCTTGCCATACAAAGAGAGGATGACCCTACTTGATGTCCTGATTGCAGTCGGCGGGCTCACTGAATTTGCCGATGGCAATGGCGCGAGTGTGTTAAGGGCGGTCAACGGTCAGAGCCGTCAGTTCGCTGTTCGCCTGGAGGATCTCATTAAGGAAGGTGATATTTCCGCCAATATCGAAATGAGGCCCGGGGATGTGCTGGTCATTCCGGAAAGTTGGTTTTAACGAACCGGATTATAGTTTTCCGGTGAGCTCGCTAAGGTAATTCATGAACGAAATTATTGGGCAGTTGAGCGGGCATTTACGGGCGATGTGGAGACATCGCTGGTACGCGTTGGCAGTAGCTTGGCTCGTCTGCCTCGTAGGTTGGGCGGTGGTGTTTACTATGCCGAGTCGATATGAAGCTGCCGCGCGGATTTACGTAGATACTAGTTCGATTTTAGGACCGCTTATGCAGGGTTTGGCAATTAAACCCAACTTAGATCAGCAAGTTGGCATGATCGCCAGGACGCTTATCACCCGGCCCAACTTAGAGAAGGTTCTTCGCAACTCGGATCTCGATATCCGTGCGAAGAATAATACCGAAAAAGAAGAGTTGGTGGATCTGCTGCAGTCGCGGATTCAACTAATTGGTACTGGGAAAGATAATTTATTTTCGCTGACTTACTGGGACAGCCATCCGGACCAAGCTAAAAAGGTGGTTCAATCTTTAGTCAATATCTTTGTTGAAAGCAGCTTGGGCGATAAACGTAAGGATAGCGAATCCGCACGCCGTTTCTTGGATGAGCAAATTAAGTCCTATGAGCAGAAATTGGTGGTTGCTGAAAACGCGCTTAAAGAATTTAAGCAAAAACATATGGGTTTGATGCCGGATGAAAAGCAAAACTACTACGGACGTCTGTCGGAGGCCTCGGCTCGCTTAAATCAGGCGCAACTAGAACTAAAAGAGGCCGAAAACGGCCGTGACTCCATCAAAAGTCAGATCGCCGGTGAGGACCCCGTATTGTTACCCGAGGAAACCCCCGCTGAGGTGGCGGAGGCCGAGAGGAAGAAAGAATCTGCACGACGTAATCCTGAGCTGGACGAACGGATTCAATCACTGGAAAAAAATCTCGACGCTTATCGGCTTAAATACACGGAGCAACATCCTGACATTATCGCCACCAAACGTATTCTTGCGCAGCTTGAAGGGCAAAAAGAAAAAGAAAATCAAGAAGCGAAAGTAGCGGAAGAGATCGAGCAAGCCAAGCGGGCCGAGGAGGCAAAGGCTCTGGCGGGAAAAGGTGGCCCAGGATTTGGGGCAAGTCGTCAGAATCTTAACCCCGTTTTTCAGCAGCTTAAAGTTGCGCTGGGTGAAGCAGAGGCAACTGTTGCTTCCATTAGGGCTCGTGTCAATGAATTCCAGAACCGCCTAACGGACCTCCGCAGTCAGGCCAACATGGTGCCCCAAGTTGAAGCGGAACTGAGCCAATTAAATCGTGATTACGAAGTAAACAAGGCCAACTACGAAAAGCTACTCGCGCGACGCGAGGCTGCTACCATGTCCAACGAAATGGACGCGGGGACGGGCGGGCTAGATTTTCGCGTGATCGACCCGCCGCGTGTACCACTCATACCGAGCAGCCCGAACCGGCCGTTGCTTTACACGTTGGTTCTGCTCGGTGGTCTCCTATTGGGCCTTGCCCTCGCCTTTGCAATGAGTCAAATTCGCCCCATGTTTAGCGATCGCGAGGCGTTGCGGGAATTCACGGGATTACCCTTACTGGGCAGCGTGTCGATGATATGGACCCCGGATCAGAAACTAAAGTCAAGGCAGCGCA
>JALYOK010000547.1 GCA_030856925.1 Pseudomonadota bacterium | reverse complement strand
GGCCAGGGCTCTTTCCACGAACGAGCGTCGTTTCCATTCCTGCAAGTGAATTGGCGCAGCGCCATCTTCGATGGCGGACTTTAGGCTGTGGCGTAATTGTGCGCAGAAGCCCGCGTCGCGGACGATAATGTTCGCTTCGCGCGACAGCATGAAGCTGAACGGGTCGATGTTGCTTGAGCCTACTGTTGCCCAATCATCATCGATGACGGCGACTTTGGCGTGCATGAAGCTTTTGCGATATTCGAGGATTTGTATCCCGCCCGATAGCAGTGCGCCGTACAATGCGCGCGTGGCGTGATGAAGCCACCGGTATTCCACCCGGCCTTGTAACAGCAGTGTGACCGTTACGCCACGCGCGGCTGCCGCGACTAACGCGTGGCGAAATGCGAGGCCCGGGAAGAAATAGGCGTTGGCGATGATGATCTCGTGGCGCGCGTGGTCGATGGCTTCGAGGTAGGCTTCTTCGATGTCTTTGCGGTGACGGAAATTGTCGCGGATGACTAGCGCCGCCAAATGAGTGCCGCAACTCGGCGCGGGCGGCAACTTGGGAAAATCGCTGTGCACGCGCGTTCGGATATTCGTCCAACTCAGCACCAGCCAGAGCCGATGCACAATCGGCCGCAACTCTTGCAATATCGGACCCATGATCTTTACGGCGTAATCGTAGCGCGGCGGAGTGTGGTGAGGCGTGTTGATGTCATCGATGAGGTTGATGCCTCCGATGAAAGCGATCATGCCGTCGATCATTGCGATTTTTCGGTGCATGCGCCGGAGTCTGTGGCGACGGACGCTGAAGCGGAAGGCCTCGGGCCGATAGATGAATACTTCTACACCGCTTTTTAGTATTTCATCGACCATTTCCGGCGGGAAAAAGTCACGGCTGCCGAAACCATCGACGATGACCCGGACCACTACATTGCGCGCGGCCGCGCGCCGTAATGCGCTGGCGATGCGCTGCCCGGCGTTGTCGTTGGCGAAGATATAGGTCTCGATGTGGACTTCGCGTTGCGCGGCGTCTATCGCCGTTTCCAGAGCGGGGAAAAAATCCGCCCCGTTCTTTAGCAAAGTGATGGAATTACCCGATACATAACGCAGAGCGGCCAACGGGGCTAGCGGCGACTGACGTGGGCGGAGAGCGCCGCATGGTCCGACAATTTCGACCAGGCTTTCCCGTGCATGAGCCGTGCGCTCTTTACCCGCAAACCGCGCACGTAAATTCGATCCAGGCTCAGCAGCGGCAGGCCTGCCGGAAAACTGCGCGCCGGCCGGCCGCGGGTCGATTCGAATACTTCGTGGACGTCGAGGCGATCGCGCAGCAGCCGGCTCAAGCGTTCGCGCCAATCGTTGAAATCGCCGGCAATCACCAGCGGCGCGGAGCGGGGCACCATGCGATCAATGCGGTCGCACAATGCCCGTGACTGTTGCAATCGCCAGCGCGAAAATAGACCGAGATGCACGCACACGCAATGTAAGCGTTCATCCCAACCGGGCACGTCCAACTCACAGTGCAATAAGCCACGCCGCTCGAGCGGATGGGCGGAGACGTCTTCGTTTTCCCAACTCACTATGGGATAGCGGCTTAAAATCGCGTTGCCGTGATGCCCCTCTTCGTAGACTGAATTTTTACCATAGGCAAAATCGCTCCATACGGAATCGGCGAGAAACTCGTGCTGCGGCGCAGTCCACAAAGTGTGATTCAAACCCTGCGTTTCATTCGAGCCCTGCACCTCTTGCAGAAAAATTAGATCGGCATCGAGCGTGCGCAGCCGCTCGCGCACGTCGTGCAAAATCATGCGCCGGTTGAAGTTGGAAAAGCCTTTGTGAATGTTGTAAGTCGCGATGCGTAAAGTATCGATCATCGGCGTTGGTCAAAATCGGAGGGCGAAGGAACCTGGTCGAGAAGACTGGGTAACAGCAGTATCGCTTCTCGATTACTCCAGGAAAATACCTTTTCCGCCGCCTGTTGCCAGGGCAGCCATCTGTATTGTAAATGTTCGCGCGGGGCGATGGTTATCGGCATGGCTTGCAGCAACGTCAAGCCGAACACGTGTTCGGCGTTGTGCGTAGTCCCCGGCGCATAGCGGTGACGCCACACGGGATAGATTTCAAATACATTCTCTTTTTGCCAATCTCTCAGAGTATATTGATTTGCATCGAGGCCCGTTTCCTCTCGCAGTTCACGCACGGCGGTTTCTCGTAATGTTTCGCCTTCGTGTTGGCTGCCCGTAACCGACTGCCAAAATTCGGGCCGGTCGGCACGCTCCAGCAGCATCACTTGTAAATCTGCCGTATGAATAACAATCAGAACCGAAACCGGAATTTTATAGGTCTTCATCAAGTTGCTCAGTTTTTGTTAATATGACGAACGTCAAAATTATCGGAGCAAATCACTATGGCGATCAAGTCTGCCACTTCCGTGGCGAACACACCAGCGAAGAATCACGACGAGGTGCGCGGCAAATTTTCGGCCAGCCATGCTAACACCAGTTCATTCAAAGCCGATGGCCTGCGAGCATTCTTCGAGTATCGCGATTTGGGCATCAAGGATGCGACCGACGGCCGCTACGTCGCTCACGTTATCCGCGCGATTCCGGGCCGCCAGGTTGATGCCAGTTGGCATCGACACGAAGCGGATTTTCAGATGGTATACGTGCTGAAGGGCTGGATCGAATTCACCTACGAAGGCGTCGGCAAACAACGTTTCGACGCGGGTTCTTGTTTTCATCAACCGAAGGGTATTCGCCACATCGAACTCGGCCACTCCGACGATGTCGAGATGATCGAGATCGTCGCGCCGGGGGATTTTGTCACGACGGAAGTTACGTCAGCCAACGCCGTCGATCATTTGTAACCACGGCGAACAATAACAGCCCCCGCGTTCGTGAACGAGCGATAGGAGGCTCACCCGACTTGCCTCCTGGCAAGGCATGCCCGGAACGCCGCACCCCGCTTGCCGTTCCAACCGATTATTTTTTTGAAACGATTACACATCACTCGTAAACGCTGTCGATGTTGCGTAAACGCTGTCGATGTTGCTTGCATTAAATGCTGCCACTAGTGTAGTGCGCCATAATTAACGGGACAAATAAAAATGATGGATTTTTTCGTCTGGCGAGGCGCGAGGAGGCCGCATAGCGGGCTCTATGCAACGACGAGCAACGAAG
>JALYOK010000542.1 GCA_030856925.1 Pseudomonadota bacterium | reverse complement strand
CGAATCCCCGATACTCAGGTTCGCGGGATTGAAACACCTATTCGGCTGTCCGATTACGCGCTGCAAGCCGCGAGTACACAACGATTTGTGTGCTGGTGTCGTTTGCGCATAAGAGGCAATTTAGGGCCCATCATTTGGCCGTTCTCATCAATCTTCTTCAAAGGACTGCACTATGTCAGACAACATTACTTCCATCCTGAATGACCTCGTCGAAACTTCTAAAGATGGCGAAAAAGGCTTTCGCACCGCAGCAGAGGACACCAAAAACGCCGAGTTGCAAGCGGTGTTTCTGCGACGCGCCCAGGACTGCGCCACAGGCGCGGCCGATCTGCAGCAACTGGTATCTCGCCTCGGCGGTAAGCCGGAAAAGGGCGGTAGTGTCGCGGGCGCAGTGCATCGCGGTTGGGTCAGCTTGAAGGCAGCCGTATCGGGTCGTCCCGACCTCGCAATCCTCGAAGAATGCGAACGGGGCGAAGACGTCGCCAAGGCCCGCTACCGCAAGGCGCTTGAGGAAACTCTACCGGAGGACATCCGGGTGGTCGTGCAGCGTCAGTACGACGGCGTAATGCGTAACCACGACCAGATCCGCGATCTGCGCGACCGCTATCGCACTAAGCAAAGCTGACTGATGTTTTGGCCGAGGTGCCTGCTGCCGCGCTGTCTTATAAGTGCGGCGAAGCACCTGCCCCTTCTCTCCCGCGTGAGGATTGTGAGCGGCGAGACACGTCCAGTCGCAGGTAACGACACCGCTGAAGGGCGCCGAGTCAATCGCCGGATGGAGCTTAAACTCACACCACTCACACAAGGCGAGTGGTCTGACTCGATATTCCTACGGCCCTCGAGCGTCGCGCTAGATTAGCACTCGCCCAAGAGCCATCCCCCTGCGGCTCAACTTCACTCTCTGGCCGTGCAATGCCCTCCCGGAGCACGCTCCTTCAATAGTTCTTCTTCTCTTCAGCCTTCTTTTCGATCTTGTCACCGACCTTTTCAACATCCTGCCCGAGGCCCCTCATAGTGTTACATCCACCAGAGAGCGCTGCGACAAAGATAACCGTGCACACAAGCCAAATTGCTTTCATCGGAAGTCCTCGCGAGTCAATTTCAATCAATCAATCACTACTCAGCACTAGCCTATTTTAATCCTCATTTTGGTGCTTGTGTTTGCGATGGCAGCGATCGTTCCCGTCGTCATCTAACGATGAACAACGATAGCTTCATGGTAACTATCCATGAAAGGAAGTCACAATTGTGAATATTACCCACATTGTCATTCGTTTGATGAACCGTTCATTGCGGCCTCATTTACCCCACGTTCATTCCGAGTCCTACGCACCGCGCTCCTCGCATACGTGCATCCTCGCTCCGTTTTTCAATAGACGCAAGATGGCGCGGTCGACTGACTTCCCCGGCGCGTTCTGTTTCTGCAACGCGAAGCCGCTGAGAGGATCACCGGCCGCAAGAAAAACGCCCACTCGAATTCGAGTGGGCGTTCAATGAATTACTTAGCTCAGGAACGTCACCCCGAGGGATCGCCCCGGAGGGATTTG
This sequence comes from Pseudomonadota bacterium, assembly GCA_030856925.1. Classification (GTDB taxonomy): domain Bacteria; phylum Pseudomonadota; class Gammaproteobacteria; order Burkholderiales; family JALYOK01; genus JALYOK01. The sequence goes on along the minus strand of JALYOK010000542.1, from coordinate 987 downwards.
AGTTACGCGCTCAACTGGTTGCCGAGCGGGAGTTCGCGGATACGCTTGCCGGTGGCCGCAAATATGGCGTTGAAGAACGCCGGTGCGAATGGCGGTACACCTGGCTCACCGACTCCGCTCGACGGCACGTTGAGGCCGTGTGGAACGATATGGGTGCGGACATTCATCGCGCCCTCACCGATACGCAGCACCGGATAGTCGGCGAAGCTACTTTGCTGTACCCGGCCATTCTTGAAGGTGATCTGGCTGTACTTGGCGATGGAAAGTCCCATTATCGCGGCGCCTTCAATCTGCGAGGCGACACGCTCGGGGTTGACGCAGAAACCGCAGTCGATCGCGGTATCCACGCGCGGCACACTCACATTGCCCTTGTCATCGACCACAACTTCCACCACCGTCGCCACATAGCTCAAGAAGCTACGCTGCACGGCGATACCCAAGCCGCTGCCCTTGGCCATCTTACGGCCCCAATCGGCTTTTTCCGCGGCCAGCTCGACGACTTTGCGCAAACGCCCCGTATCGATCGGATAGGTTTCGAACGGATCGCCGTAGTTCCAAAGTTCGCTGGTGACGCTCTTACGCGGATCGACGATGCGCGCCGGACCGATCATTTCCAGCAAGAAGTCCTTTTGATCGCGTCCCAATTCAGCCGCCAACTCCGCAACCATCGACTGCATCGCGAATGCGTGAGGGATATTATTCACCGAACGGAACCAGCCGATGCGGGTATGAGCTTGCGCCTCACCCGTTTCAAGACGCAAGTTAGGCACGTTGAACGGTGTATCGATCAGGCCCAACCCGAGTTCCAAAGCGCTTTCACGCTTGGGATCCGGCATGAAGTTGGACATCAAGGAAGGCGATACGCTGCGTTGACGCCATGCGATGACTTTGCCGTCCTTATCCAAACCAGCGGTGACATGCTGATAGGAAACCGAATGGTAGAAAGCGTGTTGCAGGTCATCCTGGCGGTCCCACACGACCTTAATC
>JALYOK010000541.1 GCA_030856925.1 Pseudomonadota bacterium | reverse complement strand
AGAGAACCGAGGTCGTCGTGTTGTTCGGCGTATCGCGATAACTTTTGCGCCAGCTCAGCGCGCGTATGCTCGCGCCGCGCCAGCAGTCGCAGCGCGCGATCGCGAAGATCATTTTTCGGCGGCTTCTCCATTTTTCTTTGCACCTGGCGCCGCAACACCGGCGGCGGCGCGAACTTTGGCTTCGATTTCTTGCGCGATCGCCGGATTCTCTTTCAAAAACTCGCGAGAGTTGTCTTTGCCTTGCCCGATCTTCTCACCGTTATAGGCATACCACGCGCCGGATTTGTCGACGATTTTATGGTTCACGCCGAGCTCGATGATCTCGCCTTCGCGGGAAATGCCTTCGCCATAAAGAATGTCGAATAGCGCTTCACGAAACGGCGGCGCGACTTTATTTTTGACCACTTTGACGCGCGTTTCCGAGCCGATGACTTCCTCACCTTTTTTGATGGACCCGATGCGGCGAATGTCCAGGCGTACGGAGGCATAAAACTTCAGCGCGTTACCGCCGGTGGTCGTCTCCGGATTGCCGAACATCACGCCGATCTTCATACGAATCTGGTTGATGAAAATCACCAAGGTGTTCGAGCGCTTGATATTCGCCGTTAACTTGCGCAGTGCTTGCGACATTAAGCGTGCATGCAAACCCATGTGGGAATCGCCCATCTCGCCTTCGATCTCGGCCTTCGGAGTGAGCGCCGCAACGGAATCGATCACGACGATGTCGACCGAGCCGGAGCGCACCAGCATGTCGGCGATTTCCAGCGCTTGTTCGCCGGTGTCCGGCTGCGAGATCAGCAGTTCGGGTACATCCACGCCGAGCTTTTGCGCATACTGTGGATCGAGCGCATGTTCCGCGTCGATAAACGCGGCGACGCCGCCCATTTTTTGCATTTCCGCGATAACCTGCAAGGTCAATGTCGTCTTGCCGGAGGATTCCGGCCCGTAGATTTCCACCACCCGCCCGCGCGGTAAGCCGCCCACGCCCAAGGCGATGTCGAGGCCTAGAGAGCCGGTCGATACGACATCGATATCGCGCACCACGTCATGGTCGCCCAACTTCATCACCGAGCCTTTACCGAATTGCTTTTCTATTTGCGAAAGCGCAGCCGCCAGCGCCTTGCTCTTGTTTTCATCCATGGTGGATCCTTACGAGCGAGATGTGGAAAACGATAAACATATAATTATCGCATAGCGCGCTCAAGCCATACACTTTCCTCGGTGCGTTCAAATATAGGGAATAGTAAACTCGCGGCCAAAAAAAACCCCGCTCACAGCGGGGCCTATTACTACTGCTGATCGAAGGTTACAGCAGCGCTTTGGCCGCATTCATCGCAGCTTCCATATCCGGCAGATTGGTTAATTCCGGCACGACTTGGATATAGCGCACGATGTTTTCCTTGTCGGTAACGATCACACTACGGGCAAGCAGATGCAAGGGCTGAACCATCAGGCCGTTGCTCATGCCGAACTCGCCGGTCTTATAGTCGGACAGGAAGGTTACATTGCTGATCTTGGCTTCCTTGGCGAAGCGTTGCTGCGCGAACGGCAAATCCATGCTGACGGTGATGAGTTCGACTTGTTTGTCGAGACCGCCATGCTTTTCCGATAACTGATGGGTCTGCTCTTCGCAGACCTTGGTATCGACGGAAGGAACGATATTGATGATCTTCACTTTACCTCTGCTGTCGGCCAAGTTCACCGGCGCCAGGCTGCCGTTGGTTAATACGGCGGAGGGCAGGGGTTTACCGACCTCGATGCCGGTGCCGAGCAGGGGCAGAGGATTGCCTTGAAAGTTGACAGTTTGACCGTCGCCGGGCTTGTTGCTGCCTTTGTTAACCGCAATCGCGGAGGTATCGGCGGCAAACGCGGCGCCGACTTGCAGCGCGGACGCAAGCGCCATTACGGTAACCAGTTTTTTCATAGTAGTTCCTTTGAGAGAGGAGAAAACGAGGGATTTAAGTTCAGCATACAAAAGTATAGGCTCAAATTATGCAACACACACCACCGTATCGCCGAAGCTAACAGACTCTTTCGATAGACTCAATACGGAAAATATGGAAATTGCGCACGTTCAGAAGGCCAGGGAATTGAGGGAAACTACTCGTGGCGTGGCCACGCGTCAATAACCATGCGGTTCTCCGGATTGTCATGTTGAAGAACCAGCCCCGGAGCGGGTGTTAGGCACGCGCCACAAGAATCCCCGGATGCAATTCGTCGAGCCGAGTTCGCCCGAGTAACGCCAGGGCCAGATCAATTTCTTTCATGAGAATGTCGAGCGAACGCGCCACGCCGGCTTCGCCGCCGGACGCCAGGCCGTACAGCCAAGCGCGGCCGATCATGCAGGCGCGTGCGCCGAGGCAGAGCGCTTTGACGACGTCGCTGCCGCGGCGCACGCCGCCGTCCAGGATCACTTCCGCGCGATCGGCGACGGCTGCCGCCACTTCCGGCAAGGCGCTGATTGCGGATATGGCGCCGTCGAGTTGTCGGCCGCCGTGGTTGGAGACGATGATGGCGTCGGCGCCGTGGTCACAGGCGAGCCGCGCGTCTTCACCGGTGAGGATGCCTTTTACTGCCACCGGCCCGCCCCAGGTGGTTTTGAACCATTCGAGGTCTTTGTAGTTGACCGAAAGATCGTATTGGCCGGCGATGAATTGGGTAATGGTGACCGCGTCCTTCACTCGATGGTTGCTGTCCTCGAAATTTCGAAAGGTGACCTTCGGGCCAAGGCCAACGTCCAACATCCAGCGAACATGCAGCGCGAAATCCAAGATCGTGCTCAGGGAGAATTTGGGCGGCACGGTGAAACCATTGCGCATGTCACGTTCCCGCGGTCCCTGCATTTTAGTGTCGACCGTGAGGACCAGCGCCTTACAGCCAGTGGCCTTGGCGCGGTCGATGAAAGTTTTCGTAAGACCCCGATCGCGCAAGACGTAAAGCTGAAACCAGCGCGTGACGTTCGATGCCGCGGCGATCTGTTCGATGCTGCACGTGGCCATGGTCGACAGGCAGTAAGGCACATCGGCCGCCTCGGCTGCGCGCGATGCAGACAACTCGCCGCGGCGATGCAAAATACCGGCCAGTCCCGTCGGCGCCAGGATCAGCGGTGACGCAGATTTACTGCCGAGGATCGTGGTCGATTGATCGCGCCGGCAGATGTCCGTGAGCACGCGTGTGCGGAACGCGTAACGCTCGAAATCTTCACGGTTTGCGCGCAGAGAAATTTCATCCTGGGCGCCGCCGTCGATGAACTCGAAGATGGTTTTGGGAAGGCGCTTGCGCGCCAGTGTGCGCAGGTCATCGATGTTGATGGCGCTCATTTATGTGCCTGGTTAGATACCTCATTCAACTAACCCAGCAACTTCCCGCGAGACAACCAGGTTTCCTGAGCGACAAGAATGCGCGACACCTACGCGGCGTTCGCTAAAGCACGCTTTGCTGCGTGTTCCAGGGCATCTCGGACTTGATCAAGCGAAACACCGGGACACCATTCGACGAACTGAGACACCTGCGCGCCATCCTCCAAATTCTCGAACAGAGCGGTGACGGGCGCCCGTGTAC
>JALYOK010000523.1 GCA_030856925.1 Pseudomonadota bacterium | reverse complement strand
CCGAAGCCGGAAATGCTGGCAAGAATAATGCGGGGATTGATTTGCTTCAGCGACCGGTAATCGATGCCCAAACGAAATTTCACGTCAGGCCGATAGTTTTCAACCACGATGTCGGCATTGGCGGCGAGTTGGTTGAAAAGGGCGAGGCCTTCCTTGGTTTTCAGGTTCAACGCGATGGAACGCTTGTTGCGATGCAGATTCTGAAAGTCCGAACCGTGCCGCGGCCCACCCATATTGTCGTTGGGATCCACGCCCGGCGGCGACTCGATCTTGATAACGTCGGCGCCGAAGTCGGCGAACATCCGCACACAAGTCGGCCCGGCGCGTACGCGGGTAAGGTCGAGAACGCGCAGCTTGTTTAGGGCGGATGCGAAGGGCGGCATGATGAGACAGGATTCGAGATGGCTGTATTATCCCCGAGCAAGGGTTCCGATTCAATCTGAAATGTGGCGGGAACAAGATTGTAGGATGGGTAGGGCGTCAGCGAAATCCATCATGAGCGTCAAAATCCCTCGATACTATTGACGCGGGCGATGGGTTTCGCGGCGCTGTGCCTATCCGACCGGTGTTCTGGTTAAAGGGAGAAAATCCAGGAAAGACTTACAATAGTCGGTTTATCGACTTACAAAGGAGCGCAGGTGTGGATCATATAAGATCACTCGGGTTTTTTCTGGTATTCGCATTACAGGGTTGCGCCGGCCTGACGGCGAACACGATTTCCGACGGCGCGGATAAATATCTAGGCTTACGAGGCCATGATCCGGTAGCCTATTTTACCGATGGCAAACACATGCTCGGCGACGCCAACATTAAAACCGATCACGCTGGCGTGACTTATCGCTTCGTGAGCGAAGAACACAAGACCATGTTCGGTCAAAGCCCCGATCGCTATGCACCGCAATATGGCGGCTTTTGCGCCAACGGCATCGTGTATGGAATTCCTTGGGGGGGCGATCCGGATACCTGGCGCATCGTCAACGATCGCTTGTTCATTTACGGCGGCGAGGCGTCCAAGCGCTACTGGTCGATGGAGGAGAAGCGTAATCTCGATCTTGGCGATAAGTATTGGCGCGAAGAAGTGAGAGGATCGAATCCCTTTATCCAACGCTACAAGCGCCTGGTCTTGCGGGTGCCGCACTACAAAACCGGCAAGGAACTCGAGGCCGAATGGCAGGCGAAACAGGGTAAGTGAATGAGTTTATTCAAACTCCAAGTTGAGGAAGACGACCAAACCTGGCATGACGTCAAGAATGCCCAGGGCGAAGTCATTACGTTCGACGATGAGGGCAAGGCGCGCGTCAAACTGGAAGAGCTTTATCCCATTTTGGTTAAGCTCGAACGCTATCAATCTGGGCCGAAACGCACCCGGGTCATCGCCGTCTGGAGCGACGAGGACGATTGGCCAAAAAAATAGTCCCGGTGGAGCGTTCGTTGCATCGATAGATTGACACGCCGGACACCGCGTCCCGCTTGCCTCAAGGCGTGGCATATCCCGCGAGGCGCATTCGGCTTGCCCCTCCGGCCCGCCTCATTAACCATTCACTTGATCCAGTGGATCTCCCGTGCTGTCACATCCCCGACCAAGGTCTCATTCAACCCGCGTGGCATGGCCGCCGTGCTGGGACTCAACGGAATGCGTCCCCCCATGATTTCAGCCCGGCGCTGGGGATAGAGCATCTGCGCGTCCGGTTCGGCATAGCCTTGTGGATGCAAAGGCTGATTGGTTTTGGGATCGTATTTGTCATGCGCGCCGACGGTGTGTAGTAGTTCATGGGCGATAACAACATTGTTGCGCTGTTCCATTTTTTTGCTGGCATAAGTATTCGCGACACTTATCATTCCCTGTTCGAGTCCCAGGGAATTGGGTACGACTTCATGAGTGGCCGGATCGAAGAACCGGACAAACATGCGGATGTGAGGATTGGTCTCACTCGAAGTATCCGCACGGTAAGCCCAGTAGCGCAGTTGCAAACTCCAAAGGATAACGCGCAGAACGTTGCCGCCCGGCGGCGGGTCCGGCGGCTGCCTTTTAACTTCCGGCGCCAATGACAGGCTTACCGGTTGGCCGTAGCTCAAAACGACGCCAAAGCGCTTGGCTTCTTCATCCAAATAGTCGGCGATGGGTTTGAACGTGTCCGCATTTAGGCCGTCGATATATGCGGTTGTGGCCGCGCTCTGGTCACCGTTGATAGGATAGACCGCCACGCTCAGCGGGTAGCGCCAGTTAGCAACTCGCGCTTTCGCGCGCCACGTGCTGAACGCGACGCTGACGAGGATAAACAGCAAAATGAAGATGCGCAGACGGCGAAACATGGCGCCAGCTTATTGAAATTTGCGGTACGGGAACTGAGGTCGCCCAATTGTCTACGAAAACCGGTGTTGCATCCAGCGCAGATTTTTCAATCGCACGAAGTTTTTAGACCACTATGCATTGACAAG
>JALYOK010000522.1 GCA_030856925.1 Pseudomonadota bacterium | reverse complement strand
CCCGCGGCATCACCTCTTCCGCACAACTCGACAACAAGCTCGAGCGGTTACTTCCCTACGCCGAGATGCGCAACGCGGTTGCCGCCGCGACACTTTTGGCGGACGCCATCGCCACAAAACGCAAACTGATGATCATCGCTGACTATGATTGCGATGGCGCCACCGCCTGCGCCGTCGGCGTACGCGGACTGCGAGCTTTTGGCGCGATTATCGACTATCTCGTGCCCAATCGTTTCGAATATGGTTATGGCCTCACACCGGAAATCGTACGCCTCGCCCGTGAGCGCCAACCCGATATCTTGATTACCGTCGACAACGGCATTGCCAGCATCGACGGCGTGGCCGAAGCGAAGCGTCTCGGCATGCAGGTGCTGATCACCGATCATCACTTGGCCGGCGACGCGCTGCCCGACGCGGATTGCATCGTCAATCCAAATCAGCCGGACTGCGGCTTTTACAGCAAGTGCATCGCCGGTGTCGGCGTCATGTTTTATGTATTGATGGCGCTGCGGGCCGAACTGCGCGCGCGCGGACATTTCGACGGCGGCGCCGAGCCTAATTTGGCATCGTTGTTGGACATCGTGGCGCTCGGCACCGTCGCCGACGTAGTCAATCTGGACAACAACAACCGATGCTTCGTTGATCAAGGCCTCCGGCGCATTCGCGCCGGGCGAGCCTGCGCGGGAATCAAAGCCCTGTACCGGGTGGCGGGCCGCGACCCGCGCAAAGCGTCAACCTACGATTTGGGTTTTGTCCTCGGCCCACGGCTCAACGCGGCAGGACGGCTGGAAGATATGTCCATCGGCATCGAATGCCTGATCACCGACGACGATAACAAAGCCGTGCAACTCGCGCAACGGCTCGATGCCCTCAATCGAGAGCGCCGCGACCTGCAGGCCGACATGCAGGAAAGCGCCTTCGCCGGACTGGAACTTATCGAACTTCGCGATAGAGTGAGCCTCTGCGTATTCGATCGCGAATGGCATCAAGGCATCGTTGGTTTGCTGGCCGGACGCCTAAAGGACAAATTTCATCGTCCCGCCATCGCTTTTGCTCGCGGCAACAACGGCGAATTGAAAGGATCGGGTCGTGCGATCTCAGGGCTGCACCTGCGCGACGCGCTCGATCTCATTTCCAAGAAATCGCCAACTCTTATCACCAAATTCGGCGGCCATGCCGGCGCCGCAGGTCTTAGCATCCGTGAAGAATCCTTTGCCGACTTCGCCGCACAGTTCGAAGCAACCGTCGCACAACTCCTGTCGCCGGCCGACCTCGAACAAGTGATCGAAACCGACGGCGAATTAAGCGCCGAACAAATCAAACTCACGCTCGCCGGCGAGTTAGCGGCCCAAGTCTGGGGCCAAGGCTTCCCCACGCCGTTGTTTCAAGGAGTCTTCACCGTCGCTGATCAACGCATCGTCGCCGACAAGCATTTAAAGCTCAAGCTGTTGCAAGGTCGTCACGAGTTCGAGGCGATCTATTTTTCTCACATCGAGCGGGTGCCTGAAAAGGTGCTGTGTGTTTATCGGCTTGCGATAAACGAACATCTCGGCCTCGAGGACGTGCAGTTAACGCTTGAGCATTGTCGTGACGCTCATACGTAGCGCGGGTCTAGCCGCCACTAAGGCGTCGCGCAAAAATAACTTGATAAAGTATTGGAGATGTGTTCTAAAGGTAGATGCAGGATGAATCCGCGATAGAGCAGATTGAAGCGAAGCACCGATCGCTCGCATCCGTGTTGGACGAGCGGGCGCGCCGACATTGGGCGGCGACCGAAGCACGTGCCTATGGTTGGGGTGGCGTGAGTGCGGTGGGTGCCGCCACTGGGATGTCGCCGAACACGATACGCAAAGGGTTGGCCGAGTTGGCGGCCAGGGAAAGGGACCCTGATTCTGAAGCCGGTTCACGATTGCGTAAGCCTGGCGGTGGTCGCAAGCGTCTGACCGAGACGGATCCGGAGTTGAGCCTTGAGTTGGATCGTCTGGTGGCCCCTCTGACGCGCGGCGATCCTGAGTCGCCCTTGCGCTGGACCTGCAAGAGCACCAGCCATCTGGCGCAAGAGTTGTCGCTGCATGGGCACCCGATCAGTGCAAGAGCTGTGGCGCAACTGCTGAACCTGGCCGGCTACAGCCTGCAGGGCAACCGCAAGACATTGGAGGGAGCGGCCCATCCGGACCGTAACGCGCAATTCGAACACATCAACGCCAAGGTCAAGCGCTTCCAGCGGCGTGAGCAACCGGTGATTTCGGTGGACACGAAGAAGAAAGAACTCGTTGGCCCGTATAAGAACAACGGGCGAGAGTGGCAGCGCAAGGGGGAGCCTGAACGAGTGGATATTCACGACTTCCCGGACCCGGAACTCGGCAAGGTTATCCCCTATGGCGTGTTCGACATGAGTCGCAACGAGGGCTGGGTGAGCGTGGGCATCGATCACGACACCGCGCAGTTCGCGGTGCAGGCCATCGGCCGCTGGTGGCAGAAGATGGGCCGCAAACGCTATTCCCACGCCAGGGCGTTGTTGATCACCGCCGACGGCGGGGGAAGCAATGGCAGTCGGTGCCGTTTGTGGAAGGTCGCCCTGCAGAGCTTGGCGGCCCGCTTCGGGTTGCCCATCCATGTGTGCCACTTCCCGCCCGGGACCAGCAAGTGGAACAAGATCGAGCATCGCATGTTCTCTCACATCACCCAGAACTGGCGAGGTCGGCCTTTGGTGAGTCACGAAGTGATCGTCAATGGCCCTAGGCCACCCCGTCTGATCGCCAACACAACGACTCGCGCAGGCTTGAAGATTCGAGCCGAACTCGATCGCGGCAAATACCCGACTGGCATCAAGATCACCGACGCGGAGTTGGCCTCGCTCAATCTCAAGCCCGACAACTTTCATGGCGATTGGAACTACACGGTCCTTCCACTGCGAAGGAAAACTTAATCATGTTATTTTTGCGCGGCGCCTTAGATAATGTTTAAGGCGAATAAAGTGGGGTAAATTTAGCCGCCAAGCGAAGGTTTAGCGG
>JALYOK010000519.1 GCA_030856925.1 Pseudomonadota bacterium | reverse complement strand
CGCCGAGGCTGAGGACGATCGTCATGGTATGGTCAACGACATGGATTTGCCGACGGAACCCGGCCGCATCCAAAACGGCAAGGACCGCTATCAGGCCCGCTGTTCCTATTGCCACCGCCCCGACGGCCGCGGCGGCAGCAGCGGCGTAAGCCTGGCGTCTCAGAAATATAAATGGGGCAGCAAAGCCTCGGACATTTATTCGAGCATTTCCGCCGGCCGCCCGAACACCAAAATGGGCGCTTTCGGTAATCCGGAAACCGGTTTGACCACCGACGAAATTTTTGACGTCATCGCCTACATCCGCACTTTGCAAGAGGCGAAGTTGAGGGACGACAAGCAAGCCGAAAAGACGCAATAAACTTAGCTCGCCGTATCGCAGACCATCCGGGTTAGTTCAAAATGGGCGAGTAGATTACTCGCCCATTTTCGTTTTGGAGAAACCATGGCGCTCATTTTTTACATCACCCAAGTTCAGATCGATTTTGGCGCAGTTAAATTGCTCGAGCAAGAATGCCGTCGCGTCGGCATTAAGCGCCCGCTGATCGTCACCGATAAAGGCATTGTTGCTGCAGGGCTCGCGAATCGCGTCAGCGCCGAAATCAAAGGCAAACTCGAGTTTGCAATGTTCGACGAAACCCCTGGCAACCCTACTGAGGCGATGACCCTCAAGGCGCTTGAAATATATCGGGCGCACAATGCCGATGGCTTGATCGCGCTCGGTGGCGGCTCGTCGATCGACTTGGCGAAAGGCGTGGCGATCCTTGCCGGCCATCCCGAACCGCTCACGCAATACGCCACCGTCGAAGGGGGCAGCGCCAAGATCACGGAAAAATGCGCGCCGCTGATCGCCATCCCCACCACAGCGGGAACCGGCAGCGAAGTGGCGCGTGGCGCCATCATCATTCTGAACGACGGCCGCAAAGTAGGGTTTCATTCCTGGCATATAGTTCCGAAGACCGCCATCTGCGATCCCGAACTTACCCTAGGCCTGCCGGCGTGGCTCACCGCCGCGACTGGCATGGACGCCGTCGCCCACTGCATCGAGACCTTCCTCACGCCCGTATTCAATCCACCGGCGGAAGGCATTGCCTTGGACGGTCTGGAGAGAGCTATCCAGAACATCGAACGCGCCACGCAGGACGGCCGGGATCGCGAAGCGCGCAGGCAGATGATGTCCGCTTCCATGCAAGGCGCCATGGCCTTCCAGAAGGGCCTAGGCTGCGTCCATTCGCTGTCCCATGCGTTGGGTAGCTACAAGGAAAAAACTCTGCACCACGGTACCCTAAACGCCGTCGTATTGCCTACGGTGTTGCGCTTTAACGAAAACTACGTCGGCGACAAATACGACAAGCTGCGCCGCGCCATGCATCTGGCGCCGACGGCCAAGGTTGATGAGTTTATCACGCAGTTGAACCAACGCCTCGGCATCGCCAACGGCCTTAGCGCCATGGGCGTGCCGAAGTCTGTATTCGGGGAAATGGCCGACAAAGCCCTCAAGGACCATTGCCACGGCAGCAACCCCCGCATCGCTACCCGTGATGAATATCTGGCGATGTTGGAAGAAGCGTTTTAGTGAATTGGCCTGGGAGGCAATAGCAGATTACTTGTCGGCAAGCCGATGCCGAGGTTCACATAACAACCGTCTGGAAATTCGGCGGCGGCTTTTGCCGCCATTTGATCGTCGGTCAAGCCATCGCTGCAGCGGACGGTATGCAAAGTGGTTCGATGACTCAAGAAACGCTCGGCGTAGCGAACAAGCATCACCGCTACCCGCAACTACGATGCAAGGGGCCGCTTGACTGCCCTCACCACCGGCATTGTCAACCAATACGGCATCAACGGCCTGGGCCAACGATAAGATACGCTCGCTGGATTGATCGGGCGTCGCGCCCTACGGTACGGACCGCAGGGCGCGCAATGAGATGCGCCAGAGCACCGATCGGCGCGCAGCGAAACTATATGCACGTTTTACAGCGGATCGCTCAGATTGCGTATGCGTCGGCGAGTTCGTCGAGGGAACGCACGGCGAGATCGACCGGCACCCTGGGCGAGGGCTCCCCGGTGTTCAGTCCGAATTCATCGGCACGTACGAGGTGCGCGGTATGCATGCCGACCGAAGCGGCCGCCTTCAGATCGCCGCTATGCGCCGCGACCATCATGCATTGGTCGGGCGCCAGGTTGAACGCCTCAGCCGCGACGAGGTAGACGCGCGGCTTCGGCTTGTAGTCTCCGGCGACCTCGGCGCCGAGGACGGCATCCCATCGAAAGTCGTTGCGCCGCGCAAGATCGACCATCAGTGAGATGTTCCCGTTAGAACAAGGGGCGAGCAGGAAGCGGCGCCGCAGCCGATGCAGTCCCGCTGGCACATCCTTCCACGCGTCCAGGCGATGCCAGGCCAGGTTGAGTGCTTGCAGCACCGGCTCGTCCAGCTTTTCGAGCCCGAAACGGGTTCGAATGCGCTCCAGCATGCGGCGATGGATGACATCGAGTTTGGAAAATGGTACGGCGCCGGAGCGCACTTCCTCCATTCCCGATTGGTATTCTGCGCGCCACGCGTCCGCGAACGCGATCCAGTCGAGCGAATAGCCGAGCGGCTTCAAGATGGCGGCGGCCTCGCGCGCGACACCGGTACGCCAGTCCACCAGCGTGCCGAATACGTCGAATAACAGCTCTTTCACGCCATCGACCGGCTTCGCGTCTGCGGTCTGCGACCAAGCATCCAGCGATGCTAGAAGCCCCGCGCTGGACAACGTGCCGGCGATGGTCAATATCGCTGAACTACGGAGAAAGTTGCGGCGTTCAGGGACATAGAGATTTAAGCGGTGCATGATTTTTCCTCTTTCTTAATATTTGCGTGCGTGCCCAACGTCGGAATTGACCGGGCGCCGACTCGCGAAGTTCGACGGGAACCAAGAAGCGGTAATTGTTTTGTACGAGAGCGCCCAAAGTCTACTCCATCGCGCTCGTCCGCAGGCAAATACCGGGACCGAGAACAGTTTGGGCTCCACATTGTTGATTCCCCGAATTTCCTTTTATTCCGCCCCGGCTACGATTTCTTTCAATGAGTTAGGCGTTTTGCAATTGGGCCACAATCATGCAAGACGCAGATGCCCCTCTTTCACCCAAACTCGACAGCCCATTGAACCTGCGCTTACCTGCAATGGAGCGCCAACAGGAAGACGCAACCACGAATGCTCGACCAAGTTATCTTCGCCGTCTGTGAATGCTCCGGACAATACGAGCAGCTCAAGTCCGCCCTGCGGTTGAAACGTAAACTCCGCGTTCGAGGGCCAGTGCTCCAAGCGCACGTCTTCACGAACGTCGCGGAACAATGGAATGATCGTAACGCCATCGCGCTCCGCAACGACCTTCCTGTTGATCTCATTCGTGTCGATCGAGACCGCAGTACGATCATCCAAATCGAATTGCCATAGCTTGACGAAAATCATGCACCCTTGCTCTGAGCCGGGCGAGTGCTGTGTCTGCGGCGGGTTGCGAATGTAGCTCCCGGCGGGAAAATCGGCGTGTTCATCTTGGAACACGCCGTCTAGAACGAAGAATTCTTCTCCGCCGTAATGAACATGGGGCGAGAAGCGGCTGCCCGGTGCGTAACGTACGATGGATGTCGCTCGGGCGATCTCGTCGCCGACGCGATCAAGCATGCGGCGCTCGACGCCGGGAATCGGGGATGCCACCCACGGCAAATGCGCGGCATGGACTACCGCGCGCTGCGAGAAATCGCTATTTAGATCCATCCCTCACATCAGCAGCGGCACGCCCGTCTTCGAGCGAATTTCGTCTTGCGTAACCCCGGACGCGAGCTCCACCAACTTCAATCCGCTGGGCGTGACATCCATCACGCCGAGGTCGGTAATGATGCGATTGACCACGCCGACACCGGTAAGGGGCAAGGTGCAAAGCGGAAGTATTTTCAGGTCCTCGCTGCCATCTTTCTTTTTCGCCACATGCTCCATCAGCACCAGGACGCGCGCCACGCCGGCGACCAGATCCATCGCGCCGCCCATGCCTTTCACCATCTTGCCGGGGATCATCCAGTTGGCGAGATCGCCTTGCGCGCTCACTTGCATCGCGCCGAGAATGGACAAGTTGATCTTGCCGCCGCGTATCATGGCGAAGCTATCGTGGGAACCGAAGATCGATGAGCCGGATATGGTGGTCACGGTTTGCTTGCCGGCATTGATGAGGTCGGCATCGACTTCGTCTTCCGTGGGAAACGGGCCGATTCCCAGCATGCCGTTCTCGCTTTGCAGCCACACTTCGATGTCGCTGCGCACGTGGTTCGCCACCAGTGTCGGCAAGCCGATGCCGAGGTTCACATAAAAACCGTCTTGCAATTCGGCGGCGGCTTTTGCCGCCATTTGATCGTGGGTCCAGGCCATCGTCAGGCTCCTTTCTTTTCGCTGATGGTGCGTTTCTCGATGCGCTTTTCCGGCGTGGCATTGACGACGATGCGATGCACATAAATGCCGGGCAAGTGCACCGCGTCGGGATCGATTTGGCCTACTTCCGCCAGATGTTCCACTTCCACTATCGTGATCTTGCCCGCCATCGCCACCGCGGGATTGAAATTGCGTGCGGTGCGGCGAAATACCAGGTTCCCGCTCCTGTCCGCCGTATGAGCCTTGACCAGTGAGACTTCCGGATTCAGCGCGCGCTCCATCACATAATCATGACCGTCGAAGTCACGGATTTCCTTGCCCTCGGCGACCAGTGTGCCGACACCGGTGCGAGTAAAGAAAGCGGGAATGCCGGCGCCGCCTGCGCGCAACTTCTCCGCCAACGTCCCTTGCGGTGTAAATTCGAGTTCCAGTTCGTTGGCAAGATACTGCCGTTCGAACTCTTTGTTCTCGCCCACATAGGAGGAAATCATTCGCTTGATCTGGCGTGTCTCAAGAAGCTTGCCGAGGCCGAAACCATCGACACCGGCGTTGTTGGAAATCACCGTGAGATTTTTCACACCCGAATCGCGCAGCGCGTCGATCAGCGCTTCGGGAATGCCGCACAAACCGAATCCGCCGACGGCTATCATCTGATCATCCTTGACGATCCCCTTTAGCGC
>JALYOK010000497.1 GCA_030856925.1 Pseudomonadota bacterium | reverse complement strand
GCGCTAACTTGCCCCCCGCCGGACGCTCGCTATTCGATCAACTTATGACGAACCAAGCGAACGGCGAGGATTCGCAAGTACCGTTCCCTTTGCCGAAATTGTTAGCGGAACTGGCTGCCCGCGCCGGTTGCGGGAGCGATGACGGCGGATGCTATCGGGCCGTTCTGATTCCGTTGGGGCGTTCCTTGCAACGGACCGCTGCCGCGCCGGAATTCTTCAAATATCCGCGCATGGTAGTGGCCTTTAACGCCGACCCGACCCGGGCGGCGAAGGATTTTTTTCCTTTGCTCAAGGATCGGTTGTACCTCGGTTATCAGGAAAAGGCGAATCTCATCGAAGTCATCAGTTACAACGAAGAGGCGGGCCGCTTTGAGTTCCAGCTTGTTAAGGATTATCGTGATAACGCCGTGCCGCGCATTTTTTATGCGAATCGCGCAGTATGCGTAAGTTGCCACCAGAATCAAGCGCCGATTTTCTCCCGTCAAGTCTGGGACGAGACCAATGCGAATCCCGAGATCGCACAACGACTTAAAGAAGCGCGCGAAAATTTTTTGGGCCTGCCAATCAGCGTAGGGGTCGATGTGCCGAACGCCATGGACGACGCGACGGATCGAGCGAATCTCTATGCCGCTTATCAAGCCCTGTGGCGCGAGGGCTGTGGTAAGTCTTCCACGGAATCGAGATGGTGCCGTGCTCTAGCATTGCGCGCTGCGCTGCAATATCGCCTCACCAAAGAGCGAGGCTTCGATCAAAGTTCGGCGGCGTTTACACGAGGATTCTTGGCGCCATTTAAGAGAAATTGGCAGAATCATTGGCGCGATGGGTTACGGATTTCCAACAACGATATTCCCAATCGTGATCCGTTGCAGTTCGCCGATTCGGAGCGATTGGCCGACGTTCCTGCGCGTTTCGAACCGCTCTTAGCTCGTGGCCACAAGGAGATTTGGCAGTTCGAAACGGATCGCTATCGTTTGATCAAAGGCATAGGCGAATTCTTCAGTAACGCTGATATCCGATTGTTGGCGGAAAGATTGCGTTTGGATGGAAAGCGAGAGGCTATGCGATCCGACGCTGACTTATTTGCTTCGCCAGGCTTCGGCGCGCTGGATGAGGCCATCGAACGCATGCTCAACGATCCAGCCGGGCAATTGGCGCTCGACAACCCGACCATCCGGCGCGAGCCGTTGTTGCGCGCATTATTTCGTTCGCTTGGCATGAAGGAGGCCCACAACTGGCATCGACAAAATTCCAAGCCGCGGTCAGCGATGACGGATGAGAATACAACGACTAATTTCAGCTCAATGCTGGTCGGACTTGGTCCGTTTTATTTCTATTGCGCCCGTTGCCACGCTACCAGGGAGCCGTTTCCGCCGAACTTCATGCATGGATCTGTTGAGCGGGTGAAAAGCGAACTCAAGCAATGTGCCGATCGAATTCACTTCCGCCTTGCCATGTGGGATGTTTTGCCGGAGCGGCGGCCGAAAACGCCAATGCCGCCGCTAACGGACGTACCCATGCACGCGGAACGATGGGCGACCAGCGCCGATCTTGCCGCCATGCGGGCTTACCTCGCACCGGCCGTCCATGACGATTTGAAGCAGGCGCCGGCAAGCCTCGTCAGCCGCAGCTACGAACAATTGCCCAACTGCGGATTGCATTGATGACCCTATACCGCGATAAGAGGAGCCCCACCTAATGGCGAAACTCGAAGAAGCGTACCCATCTTCGCCGTCGCGCTCGCAGTTGTCGCGAGTGAAATGGCATCGGCGGCTGTGGTTGTGGCTGCTGCTTTTCGTTGCCGTGCCCGTGATGATCGGGATCTACGCCGCAATGCGCTTTCTGCCGGATCGCACCGCGGTTTACGCCAACCCCGAAGAACATTTCAAATACGGTTCCACCGGCGGCGAGCGTACCGTCGGCTTCCCGCTTAGGATCTGGCAGGCATTGCCCCAAGTGTGCCGTGAATACTTGCCCGCAGGCATGCCTGCCCGGGAAGCCACACCCTATGCGGCGTTTGGCCTGGTATACGAATCGAACAGGGATCTGCCCATTGGCGTTTCCAAACGCCGTCATTTGGGAATCGACCGCGTTTTTCTGAATTGCGGCGCGTGCCACACCAGCACCGTGCGCGACACGCCGCAAAGCGTCGCGAAGGTTTACACCGGAATGCCCGCAAATACGCTGGACATGCTGGCATTTCAAACTTTTTTCTTCAATTGCAGCGCCGACGCGAAGTTTAGCGCGGAGTACATCGTTCCTGAAATTGAGCGGATGATGGCAAAGAACAAAGGCAGGCTCAGTGCGATCGATCGTTACGTGGTGTATCCGGTCGCGATCTGGATCATGCGCGATCGGTTGTTGTCGCTGCGTAAACGTTTCGAATGGGCGCAGAAGGAACCGCATTGGGGACCAGGCCGCGTCGATACATTCAATCCGGGTAAAGCCGGCTACTTCAATTTCCCGTTCGACAAACTGCCTGACCACGAAGTCCAAGCGCCGGTGGATTTTCCCGCGGTGTGGAACCAGCGGCAGAAGACCGGCATGAATTTACATTGGGACGGTAACAACGGCAACGTAGTCGAACGCAACAAGAACGCCGCTTTCGCCACCGGCGCCACACCGCCCACCATCGATCTCGAATCCATCGGCCGCATGGAGGCCTGGCTGCGCGACGTGAAACAGCCGGCGTATCCTTACGCGATCGATCAAACTAAGGCTGCGGTTGGCGCCAAAATCTATGAGGAGTATTGCGCCGGATGTCACGGCGCCAATGGTCAGGCGTTCGCGCCGGAAGATGGCTTGCCGCAAACCGAATGTCTAAGGCCAGGCGAGTCCGAAGATATCTATGGGCCCCAGGTCGGCAAGATCACGCGCATTGAAGACATCGCGACCGATCGGCGGAGGTTGGATTCTTTTAGCTACGTGCTCGCCGTCAACATGGGCACGCCCTACGCGGGCACTCCCTATCGCTTTTGTCATTACCGCAAGACCTTCGGCTACGCCAACATGCCTCTCGATGGTTTGTGGCTGCGAGCACCGTACTTGCACAATGGCTCGGTGCCGACCTTGCGCGATCTGCTTGAGATTGGCGACAATCGGCCCAAGGAATTTTATCGCGGCTACGATGTGTACGACCCGCTAAAGGTAGGTTTCGTAGCGAATATTGCCGAAGAAGGCGGTCGTAAATATTTCCGCTTCGATACGTCCGTTCCGGGCAATGGAAACGGTGGACATGAAGGTAAAAATTACGGAACCGAATTGACTGCAGACGAAAAGGATGCGTTGGTTGAGTTTCTGAAAACGTTCTAGATTATTCCGGCTTGCGTGAATCATAAACGATCGCCGATCAAAGCCGCCAGGAGAAACCCATGCTCACTAACAGGCCGGAAAAAAATCCCAAACCGCGTAAAAAAATCGTTCTGCTGTTACTCGCGATCCTAGTCTCCGCCGCCGGAGGCTACATCGCCTGGGATCGCGGTTTCCGCGAACATCCGCAGGGAGCGTGGGTGACAGCCACCCCGGAGATGCGCTTCAAATATGGCTCCATCGGCGCCGAGTTCGATGCCGGCATTCCCTACTGGATTTGGTATGTGTTGCCGCGCATGTTTCCGGAGAAATTGGCCAAACCCGGTGGCTATGCGGGATTGGGTGTGCCCTGGGAACAGGGCATGGACGTGCCGATCGGCTTCAGTAAAAAGACCATCGGCTTTCCGCGCGTGGCAAACAATTGCGCCGGTTGCCACACGACAAGTTATCGTTCCAAGCCCGACGAGATTCCCACCTTTGTCGTCGCCGGCGGTTCGCACACGGCCGATATCGAAGGCTTCTTCCGCTTCCTTGTCGATTGCGCCAAGGATCCCCGTTTCAATCCCGATAACTTGATGCGTGAAATCAATCTCGTGACCAAGCTCGATTTGATCGACCGAGCACTGTATCGTTTCTTCATCATCCCGATCATGAAGCAGCGCTTGATCGAGCGCGAGAAACAATTTGCGTGGATCTACCGCAAGGACTTTCCCGATTGGGGCCAAGGCCGCGACGACGCGATGAACCTCACCAAGTATTTCATGATCAAACTTCCGATGGATGACACCTTCGGCCCGACCGATATGCCGTCCAATTGGAACTTGCAAAAATACAAATGGGACAAGGGCCATCGTATGAACTACGCCGGCGACAGCCACGATGCCTACTCGGTAATCATCGACTCCGCTATGGGTTTGCTCGGCGCGGCGCCGCGGGACAAAGAGAAGTTCTTGGGCGAAGTGAAATGGCTGCACGAATATCTCGGTAACTTGCCCGCCCCGAAATATCCGTTCCCCATCGATCACACCAAGGCGGCGCAGGGTAAGACGATATTCGACGCCAACTGCGCCGCGTGCCACGCCAGCGAGCGCACCGGCACGAGCTTGCCGATCGCGGAAATCGGCACCGATCGCGGCCGGCTCGACAGTTGGAACAAAGCCGCCGCCATCGCCGCCAACAAAGTGGTAAAGGACATGGGATTGGAGCGCAAAGGCTTGGTGGAAGAAGACCTAAAAGGCTACATCATTCAATTCCTCGACGGCATTTGGCTTGAAGCGCCGTATTTGCACAACGGTTCCGTACCGACCTTGGACGATTTATTGCGGCCGGCTGCCGTGCGACCGAAAGTGTTCTACCGAGGATATGATGTGTACGATCCGACCAAAGTGGGTTTTGTCACCGAGGGCGCCGAGGCCGAGCGGGCCGGAACCAAACACGATACGGCGCTACGGGGCAACGGCAACCAAGGGCACGAATATGGCACGACGTTGGCCGAAGATGAGAAAATGGCGTTGATCGAGTATCTGAAAACCTTGTAGCCCACAGGATTTGCGGTGAACAGCATCGAAGTATTGCAGCGATGGATGACGATTTTGGTATGTTTCGCTTTGTGCACTTCGCTAGGTTGGACGCAAGACCTTAGTTACCAAAAACGGAGCAACCGAAGCGAGGGGATCAAAGCTAAGCCCGTGTCCGGATTCGATATCGAACTGCTGTCTGCCCAGGTCGATCACCCGGAGGCCGCGGACAGACTGGGTGAGCGTTTTCATGCTCGATTTTTTCTGGAGCGCCCCACGCCAGTGTTTCTGACGGTCCGTGAATTGGACTACAAGCACTACTATTGGCTCGACAATATTGAACCGCGCGGCAGTTGGCAGGCGGGTTTCAACAATGTCTTCGATTGGCCCACCAAGGACGTCATTAGCCAACTTCCCGGCCTGACAATTAACGACCTAGGCACTGTGGCGCGGCTTGAGAACCCGCAGCCGCGTGCGATAGAAAGGGTCGCGCCGGTGATCTTTTATCAGTCACGGTACCCCGCAGAGATTAAGGGTTATAGGTTTGCCTTCAAGCTACGCGGGGATGCCAAGATCAAGGCCATGATTTACCCCGACAAGAGCGGTGACGGTATTTTGGTGCATCCCCTGGCGCTCCAACGCGGGGGCCGGCCGTTCTGGATCAAATGGGAAGTCGCAAGCCCGCCGCCCCCCGAAGGCGCCTATAAACTGATAGTCAGCGGCTATATGCTCAGCACCAATGAAGCCCTCAACCAAATGGTCTACTTTCACCATCATCCGCGTTTGAAGTAGCGCAGGTCGATGCAATAACGAGAATAAAAATCAGAGGTTCCCCAGCCCAATGAGCGACATCTTCATCAGTTATGCGAGTGAGGATCGTGAACGGGCAAGGCAAATCGCCGCGACGTTTACCGGACTTGGCTGGTCGGTTTGGTGGGATCGTCAGATTCCATTTGGAAAGACTTTCGATCAGGTGATCGAAGAAAATCTTGCGCAGGCAAAATGCGTCGTTGTGCTTTGGACCAAGCATTCGGTCGACTCCCGCTGGGTAAGGGCCGAGGCCTCCGACGGTGTCGGTCGAGAGATGCTGCTCCCCGTGGTGCTGGAAAGAGATTTGAAGTTGCCGCTTCAATTTAAGATGCTGCAGGCGGCGAACCTTGCCGATTGGCATCCGGATGTACCCCATGAGGAATTTCAGCGACTGTTGAAAAGCATCGAATCGTTGTTGAGTTCGCCGTCAGCTCATAAAGCCGAGGCGCTCAAGGCGACAACGACCCAACATGACTCGAAAGTTGTCGATGGTAATGGGCTCGACGTTGTTTTGGGGCGCAGCAAAAAATCCAACAAGGCCTTCTATGGGATTGGCCTGTTGGCCCTTCCGAGCGTCGTCATTGCTGCG
The DNA here is from genome assembly GCA_030856925.1 of Pseudomonadota bacterium. Lineage (GTDB taxonomy): Bacteria > Pseudomonadota > Gammaproteobacteria > Burkholderiales > JALYOK01 > JALYOK01. The sequence continues at coordinate 1,145 of JALYOK010000497.1, read as the reverse complement.
GTGGCGCTTGTCTTGATGAACTGGCGCGTGCCGACTCGAGTCCAGATAGACCTTATAGTAGATCGTGTTGCGTTTTCGATCGCCGGTCCCCAGGCGGCGCCGATTCTGGATAAATCGGTGGGCTTTCAATCCCTCAGCATCGAAAGTTTCGACTCGATTACCTTTAAGCCTGTCAGGTTACAGGTCACGGACCCGGGCCGCGCCGAGGATGGGGTTGCAGACATCCCATGGAATTCAATCGTCACCGACGAAGCCGTGGTGTTGCGGGGTCGCAAAGAAGACCTGCCGATGGCCACCCTTATGAGTGACGATCAAGCCGCGGGAACCGCGGGAAGGCTCGAAGCGATTTCCCTCGATCCGGGAACACAGGTCATCCTGGAAACCATCGATGGCGCAGGCCTCACGCTACGGCTCGACGGGCAGAGCTTAGCGCCCACCGTGCTGCCGCTGGGCATGTTTCGTTTGATTGCGGCGAACACGATCGCCGATGGTAAGTTGGCGAAGGCCGGGCAACAGAACCGTATCGCGTTACGGGCCGAGCTCGCGCCAGACAGCCCGCTGATCGAGGTGCGGGGTCTGCCGCGATCGTTGGTGTTGACCATAACCCCAGTTAAAAATGGCGCCATCGAATTGTTGTCCCAAACCGGCGCCCCGATTCGAGATATCGACATCACCAGGCAGAATAAAAACGGCGCAAGAGAGCCCAGTCTCGTGGCGGCAGGCGAAGTCCGCTATCCTGATTTTCCCACCAAAGAAAAGGTCGTTATCGATCCGCACGATTTTTTTGGCCTCGATCAATTGGATCGATTCTTCATTACCCAGCTTGGATTAGACTTAGCCGGAAAACAAATTCGCTTGCGTTTGGCGGGCGTCGCGGGACACATCCAAACGCTCGCCGGCGCAGTCAGGGAAGACAAACGGCTAACGCGCTTTGACTCGCTCTGGTATTGTTCTAAGCCAACGGTGTTATTCAGTATTCTGGTCTGGGCCTTCTCTGTAACGCTGGGAGCCTACAAGCTCTACAAGGAGTTCAAACAGTGAGATTTAGGTTCCTTAGTTTGTTGGCAATGATGATCAGCGCGGGGGCATTGCGGTATAGCGTAGGTGCATACGCCGAGGATACCGAAGCGTTGCGCGCGGGCGTA
>JALYOK010000495.1 GCA_030856925.1 Pseudomonadota bacterium | reverse complement strand
GCGCTAAGACCAAGTATATTGGACAAACTCGGCGTATGGGAGGCGATCCATTGGCTGGTGAGCGACTTCGAAGATCGCATGCATATCGCGTGCAAGTTAAATTTTGGTGAACTGCCGCAGCGCGTCAGCAAGGAACTGGCAACGGCGGTGTTTCGTATCGTGCAGGAAACGCTGACCAACGTGGCGCGTCATGCTAACGCCAGCGAGGTCGAGGTCGATGTAGAAATCCATGGGGGAGAACTGCGTTTGCGAGTGACCGACAACGGTCGGGGGATTACAGAAGAGGAAGTGATGAGCATAGACTCCGTAGGACTGGTCGGCATGCACGAGCGCGCATTGCATCACGGGGGCGCATTTCATATCACCGGCACACCGAGGAAAGGCACAATGGTAGTGTTAGGTGTGCCCCTAAGAGAAACGACTTGAACAAGCAATCTCTCAGAATATTGCTCGCCAACGATCACGCCATCGTGCGTTCCGGCGTGCGTCGCCTTTTGGAAGAGCAATCCCAGGTCGCGGAAGTCGGCGAGGCTTGCGATGGCGACGAGGCGTTTCGTTTCGCGCGCGCAAAGCCGTGGAATGTGCTGGTGCTGGATATCGGCATGCCGGGACGGGACGCAATGAACGTGGTGCATTTGCTGAAAAGCGAACAGCCGGAGCTCGCGATACTGCTCCTCAGCATGTATCCGGAAGACCAATACGCCGTGCGCGCACTCAAGGCCGGAGCGTCGGGTTACATCACCAAGACCAGTACCCTCGAAGAGATCGTCCGCGCCATCCTTATAGTTGCCGACGGCGATATCTATCTGAGTTCGAAATCGGCGAGGATGCTCGCCGATCATCTGCATGCTAAACCCGAGCAAACGGCCCATGAACTCTTGTCCGATCGGGAATTTTCCGTGCTGCGTTGCATTTCCGAAGGAAATCCCTAGCGCAGATTGCCGAGGACACCCATCTGAGCGTGAAGACGATCTCCACCTATCGTGGCCGACTCTGCCTCAAACTCGGCGTACAGAACAACGTCGAACTTGCACGCTAGGCCCTCGAGCACGGGCTGGTTGGCTAGGGTATTGGTCTACAAGGTCACTCGGTGCAAAGTGCGCTGATCAGGCCTGGCAACTCGGGTACGAAATCAGGCCTGGGTCGCGCAGGATCTGATTGATTATCTCGAGCCGAACGTTCCCATCTTGCAGTTCCAGTAGCCGCTGTTTGAGCGGCAGCGGCAACGGCAAAACTTCCGCGAGCCGGTTTCCGACCCAGGCGCCATCGTCGAATTGAAATGGCGCGGGGAAGTGTTGTTCGCCGACACCTTCGATGATCGCTTTCAACACATCGGCGCAGCCGGCAAACTCCGGCGCAATGATCTGTGATTCGTCGTTGGGAATAGTTTCCACTTCGCCAACCAGCAATCCATCCGATTGATGGCGATAACTAAGAAGCCGAAAACGTTCGCCGCCTTGCGCGATGATATGCAAGATGCCGAGGTGGGGCATGTCCCAGTGAATGATTCGAGCGATACAGCCGACCTCGAAGGGCGTAGCCGGTGCGCCTACTTCGGCGCCTTGTTTGATGCCGCATACGCCGAACGGCAATTCATCGCGCAGGCAGGTTTTTCCCATATCTAAATACCGTTGTTCGAACAATTTCAACGGCAGCAAACCGCCGGGAAACAATATAGTGCCGAGCGGAAAAAGTGGAATCGCTTGTGCAGTCATAAAACCCTTGCGGGCTAAAACGCCCGCCGATACGGGGTGGGGGGCTGGCATAGGGCCACCTCGGGCCATTGGCTCTTCAGGCGTGTACCTCAGACCGCCGCAGTGGGAGCGGGCGCCGGCAGAAAGGGCTTTTCAGGCGAATCCAATAGCCGCGCGGCGATAACGCCATTGACCAATCCGAACACGACGGCGGCAATGGCTAACAGGGGAATCAAGTAAAGAATTCCCTGGTGAGGAATCAGCCACAAATACACGACCACAAGCTGCCCCGTAATGTGCGCAAGGGACGCCAACAGGCTATGGGTCACCGGCCCGAACAGGTGGCGCGGCAAACGCGATGACAACATCAACATCAACAAGCTGCAGGTTGCACCGCTTAGGCTAAGAAAAAATGTCGGCGTAAGAAAAGCCCCGAAAAACAAACTACCCGCGACCACGCGCAATGCGGATACCCAGATCGCGGCGCGCAAGCCATCCTGATACAACACCATCAGCACCACGATATTGGCGAGCCCGGGTTTGACGCCGGGTATGAGCGACGGGAACACCGACTCCGCCATCGATAGCGCAATCGCAACGGCCGCCATCCAAGCAACGCGGTGGTCTTCTGCAGTAACGCGTTCAGTAGTTGATTGAATCGACATAGGGGTTGGCGCCGGCGATTTCGATGCTTACTTGATTGGGCAAGCATAGGGCAACGTCACCGGCAGCTTTGAGCCAACCTTGGCGGACGCAGTATTGCTTCGGACTTGGGTCGCGGGCGATACGGGCGCGTTGGCCATTCACTTCGACCGTGGTCTTGCCCAGCGGGCCTGCGATCGTGACGGATCGGTTGCGCTGCAAGCTGAGTTCGGAAACCACGATGCCTTTGCTCCGCACGATCACGGATTTTCCCGCGCCCCGCTGCCATAAATTCGCGCACAGCCAACCGACGGCAAGAACGACCGCCAATAGCATCATCCAATCACCGGTCTTAAAGAGGCGAAGCGTTGTCACGATAGAGTCCGCGGTGGCGCACTTGGACTTGCTGCGTCTGGGCAAACCGGGCCGCTAGTTGTTCGCAAAAATAGACCGAGCGATGTTGCCCGCCGGTGCAGCCGATAGCGATGGTCAGGGAGCGCCGATTGTCGCGCACGA
>JALYOK010000442.1 GCA_030856925.1 Pseudomonadota bacterium | reverse complement strand
ACCTTCGTTAATGTCGCGCACGAGACCGATGAAACTCGCGATCGCTCCAATCTTGGCGTTGCCTTTACGCATCTCTGCGATCTCGGCGCCGATATCGAAATCGCCGGTTTGTACGCGCACCGTCATGTCAGCCTCCGGTCACCGGCGGGAAGTAGGCGATCTCGTCGCCATCGTGGATTTTTGCATCCATCGCGACCAAGGCTTGATTCACCGCCACCCGCAGCGCCTTGCCCGGACCGAGCTCGCTTTGCCACTGATTGCCCCGCTGCCGTAACCAACCGGTCAAGCCGATAACGTCGCTGACACCGATAGGCAAGCTGACCGACTCCTGCGCCAATCCCAACGCTTCTTTAATGCGGGCGAAATACAAAATCTTGATCATGATGCCTTAGTTAATTTGTTAAGCGGTATAGCGAGCACATCGCCATGTCCTTGAATAAAATTTGCGATATCCGCCGGATCGTTAATGTCCAATTGCGGCAATAGCGTGCTCAACTTCTCGTCCGTTGCCACGGCAACGACATGGGGGTCGGTCGGATAGATCAATGGCGCATTCAGCGAAGCACGATGCACTTCTATCTTGGTGATCGGCGCGCGCTTGAAGCCTTCCACCAGCGCGATGTCGCAGTCCGACAGTCGGCGAAGATGATCGTTTAGCGAAGGTTCCGCCGCATCCCGCAACTCATGCATCACAACCCAACGCCGACTCGACGTAACCAATACTTCATTCGCCCCGGCCGCGCGATGACGATAGGAATCCTTGCCGGGCCGATCGACGTCGAAATCGTGATGGGCGTGCTTGATCAGTGACACCCGCAAGCCACGGGAGACCAATAGCGGTATCACCGCCTCGATCAGTGTGGTCTTGCCGCTGCCGGAAAATCCGGCGAATCCGATCACTTTCATGAACCGCTTGCCAATCCCTGCTCAGCTAATGAAACCACTACGCCAGACATCGTATCTATATTGCCTGCCGGCAAGGATTGCCTGAGAGCCGCGCGGGTATTGCCTCTCCGGTCAATGATTGTTGAAAAATAACTCTTAAAACGCATAATTATACGGCTTCCGCCACGATGAGAGACTGTCCGCGCCAACGTGAATTAGCGGGTGGCTCGAGGAAGATAACAATAGGGGCACACGCTAACCGGTCGCCAAAGCAAGCCACAATGCATTTCTTTTGCTCTCTTTACCGATATTGGCCAACACTTTCTCGTGTTCAAACAGCTCCTCATCCGATGCATATTGAACAACCAAATTATATTGCCGCAGCACCTCGTCGCCGCCGGCTTGCCGAAGTGGAGCAGCGTCCAGATCCATAATCAAGCTCTCTTGGCCACGCGTCATGGCGAGATAGACTTCACCCAACAATTCCGCGTCGAGCAATGCGCCATGGAGCGTGCGTTTGCTGTGGCCGATCTGATAACGATCGCAGAGCGCGTTCAAATTATTGCGCTTACCGGGGTGAAGTTCTTTTGCCACGACCAACGTATCGGTCACCCCGGCAACGTAGTAATGTACGGTCTCGAACCCGGCCAAACCGAGTTCGTTGTTGAGGAAGGCCAAGTCGAAGGGCGCATTGTGGATGATCAGTTCCGCGCCCGAAACATAGTCGATGAACTCTTTCGCGATCTCGGTAAACTTCGGCTTATCCAACAGAAACTCGTCCTCGATGCCGTGCACCTGCTTGGCGGCATCGTCGCTGTTGCGCCCGGGGTTGAGATAGCGATGAAAGCGGTCACCGGTCATGTGCCGGCTCAACACTTCAATCCCCGCCAATTCGATAATGCGATGGCCTTGCGACGGCTCGAGACCCGTGGTTTCTGTGTCGAGAATAATTTGCCGCATTACTAGTATCCGGAGTTACTAATTCGCGAGGCTTTGCCGATACCGCGATTCGCGAGTGCGTCGGCGCGTTCGTTCTCGGCGTGTCCCGCATGACCCTTTACCCACAGCCATTGGATTTGGTGCTGTGACGCCAGTGCGTCCAGGCGCTGCCACAAATCGACGTTCTTCACCGGTTGATTGCTCGCAGTGCGCCAGCGGCGCGCCTTCCAGCCCGGCAGCCATTCGCTGATGCCCTTTTGTACATATTGTGAATCGGTAAAAACCCGCACGTTGCTCGTGCGCTTCAACTGGCCCAGCGCCTCGATTACGGCGGTTAGCTCCATGCGGTTATTGGTCGTCAACGGCTCGCCGCCGTGGATTTCCTTTTCACCATCCCTATAACGCAACACCGCGCCCCACCCGCCCGGCCCGGGATTACCCTTGCAAGCGCCATCGGAAAAGATGTCGATGGTTCCCTCAGAAATTTTGCACTCCCATCATTATTCTTTTCTGAGTGGGATCACGTTGTCGGGCAAACCCGTGGAGACGCGCGCCGCGCGCTGCGCCGCCTGGGCCATGCCCGGCGCCGCGGGACGGGTCGTCCACTTCGGCGTAATCAAGCGCATGCCCTGCACGCGTTTGATTGCTTGCAGCATATAAATCCCGCCGGCTACACCCCACCAACGATCGCCGGCGCGCTCCATGAATTCGAATCGCGTCAGCCATTTTTCGTTGACAAAGGGCGGCGAATAACAGGCAAGCCGCCCCGCCGAAACATCGAAGCCGAGCAGCGACAGCCAATCTTTCAAGCGCACCAGAGAAACAAAACGGCCGTTCCAAGGCAGCGAGGATTCCTGAAAGCTGAACGCCTGACGCAATCCCCACAAACTCCAAGGATTGAATCCGACGATGATGAGCCGTCCCTCCGGCATCATCACCCGATCCACTTCGCGCAAAATCTGGTGCGGCTCGCCGGCGAACTCCAGCACATGAGACAACACCACCAAGTCCATACTCTGGGTCGCCACCGGCAACGCCTCGCCCGCCGCACGCAGGTTCACCCCCGGCTCCAGCCCCGCGCTGAACTTAAACGGCATCCGGTTCGCGCGCAGAAAATCGTATGCCGGCAAACCGAACTGCAGCGCATTAAAGCCGAAAATATCCGCGACAACATCGTCGAAATAAGCTTGCTCGCGCGCCATGACATAGGCCCCGAGTGGACTCCGAAACCATTCGGTAAGGGTCTGATTCACCATGCGAATAGTATACTGCAAGCGAGGCGAAAAGAGGGTGTTGAATAGGCAACGCCAAGGCAACGCCACCCACCCTATCCAGCTTGCCTCGCGGCAAGGCATGGCCTGCGAGGCAATATCCATGCGCTTCTCCAGGCACATCCGTAGCTCTGGGTAGAGTACAGCGAAACCCAGCGCAGGACAACACACTGTGACGAATTTCGCTATACAATGACCGCGATGTTTGTCTGCCGTGCTGTGATTGTTTGGCGCGCTTTGACTATGGGGCGATGCGCGTGATTTTGATGGCGACAGTTTGCAGCCAAGGAGCGGTCGCGCTTACTAACTCGAGGACATTATGAGCTGCAACTCTTTCAAGACTTTTTGGGTCAGCGCATGCCTCGCGGCCTCCCTGGCGCCGATGTACGCCGTGGCTCAATCGACGGTTCCAAAATCCGCGGCAGTCATGGACTTCGATCTCGTGAACGAAATGAAGGATTATGATTCCGCTGAGGTGACGGCGGCCCAGGAGAACCGACTCAAGATGATCAGCGACGAACTACGCCGAGAGTTCACGGAGCGCGATCTTTACCGCGTTGTCGACAATGCGAAAGCAAGCGAACTCGTTGGCAGACTCAAGGTGACTTATAATTTACACGAATGCCATGGCTGTGAAATTGAAATAGGCAAGGCCTTGGAGGCGGATCGCATTGTGATTGCGTGGGTGCAAAAAGTGAGTAACTTGATTCTCAACCTCAATATCGAAGTAAAGGACGTGGCCACCGGCCAGATTGTTTACAACAAATCGGTGGACCTGCGCGGCAACACCGATGTTACATGGATGCGCGGCATCCGCTATATGGTGAACAGCATCGTCGAGAAAAAGCAGTACCTGAAATAGCAGCCTATCGCCGCCGCTCTTTCCTCCTGACTGGGCTGACGTGCCTGCGCACTCGCTGCCGTCTCGCTTCTAAACATAACCACCAACATCAAAGGACTGCCATGAAAACCAGACTCAGTATCCATTGGTCATCGACGGGCATCGCCGCCACGCTGCTTGTTTGCGGCGCGATGACAGTTGCCGCCGCCGAGGAAGAATTCGGCGCACTCGTGAAACGCTTGCAGGCGGAGAAGCCTGCCTTTGCCGAGCGCCACCAGAAGCTGCTGGCGGAACGTTACGAACTTGCCGACCGCCCGGCGCAAGGCGTCACCATGTCGCGCGGCAAGCCGGTGCAGGCCGGTGTGCGGGTGAAGCTGCCCGACGGCCAGACGTGGGAGAAGCTCGCCGCGATGTCGCCGGAAGAAATCAAGAGCAAGAACCTTTGGCCGGCGGGTTTCTATCCGCTGCCGCATCCCCATCACGAAGCTGGCGGCATGATTTTTCCGCAGCCGCTTATTGACGAGACGAAGCTCCAGACCGGACGCGACCTGACGCGCTTCGACCTCGACTTTGATCTGCCGCAGCATCTCCTGCCGGAATTTCCCGCGCCGATTTACCTGACCACGCGGCCCGACCTGGGCGATGTGTCGCAGGGGAAACTCATTACCGTGGCGAACTTTTACAGTCTGTTCAAAAACGTCCTCAATCCCAAGCAACTCGAAGGCTTGCGGCTGTTGGTCTCTCCTTTCCCACAGGCGCAGTTCAACGCCACCGATGACCGCCGCAGCCTGCACGCGCACCTGGGCGTGAGCTGCTTCGATTGCCACGCCAACGGCCACACCAACGCCGCGACGCACACCGTCGGTGACATCCGCCCCAACGAGCACCGGCACCGCATTGACACGCCCTCCTTGCGCGGCGTGAACATTCAGCGGCTCTTCGGCTCCCAGCGCGCGCTCAAGACGGTGGAAGACTTCACCGAGTTCGAGCAGCGTGCGGCCTACTTCGACGGCGACCCCGAGCAGGCCACGCGAAAAGGCGTGAACATCCTCGAACGGGGCAGCCAGGTTCACTTCATGGCCGAGTTCCAGTCGCTGCTCGATTTCCCGCCCGCGCCCAAGCTCAATGTTCTGGGCAAACTCGACGCGGCCAAGGCCAGTGAAGCCGAGTCGCGTGGACAGATGCTCTTCTTTGGCAAGGCCCAATGTGCCACATGCCACACCCCGCCCTATTACACCGACAACAGCATGCACAACCTGCGCGCCGAGCGCTTCTTCAACGAGAAAATGATTAACGGTCGCAAGGCCAGCGCCGACGGCCCCATCAAGACCTTCCCGTTGCGCGGCGTCAAAGATTCGCCCCCGTATCTGCACGACGACCGCTTGCTGACGCTCGAAGACACCGTCGAGTTCTTCAACCTAGTGCTGGAAACCAAACTCAACGGGCAGGAAAAGAAGGACCTCGTGACGGACGCTCTGATTTGGGGCGCGCTTTTAGCTTCGCTATTTGTTCAGATTGTCACGAACTGACGCGGTTTAACAAGGATCAGCCGAGCGCACCGCCGCCCGGCTCTTCCGCTCGGTGTGGGGCGACAGTTCGGACGCGCCGTTCCCGCTCCACCGTCCTTGTCGGCGGCGGTCGCCCAACTCGGTGTTTAGGTCACCTGGATTCTCTCGATTCCTGCCCTCGAATGCTTAAATCGGGGGCGGGGACAACACGAAGTCGTCATGAATTGGATTATGCTCAATGTTGATCTGGCAAGAACGGAATTGAACGCGGTTGCCCTAGCCTTCCCAGCGGGAGAGGGGATATTTGTGGGCTTGATGACGGGACGAGGCTAATGGAATACGCATCTAAAATTGTCTGGAATAGAAACGGCTCAATCTTCAGCGACAATCTCTACAGCCGAAAGCATGTGTGGCAATTCGACGGCGGGCTTGAGGTGCCGGCGTCGAGTTCTCCCCACGTCGTGCCGGCGCCGATGTCCGATGCTGCCGCGGTGGATCCGGAGGAAGCATTTGTCGCATCGCTCGCGAGTTGTCATATGTTGTGGTTTCTCGCGATATCGGCGAAACGCGGGTTCGTTGTCGATAGCTATGTCGACAACGCCGTGGGCATCATGGAAAACAATAGCGACGGCAAGCTTGCGATGACCGTCGTAACGCTTAGGCCCAAGGTAATATGTTCTGGGGAGAACCAACCGACCAACGACGATCTTAAAGTCATGCATCACGTCGCCCACGATGAATGTTTCATCGCCTCCTCGGTGAAGACTGAAGTTCGTTGCGAGCCGGTTTACGGTTGATTTTCGCCGGCGTTGTTTTCGAGTTCCATAGCCATCATGCGTTCATCACGTAGCAGCGAATTCTAGTTCGAACTCGTTTCCGCTAAAATTAGCGTTTAATCACTAATCAACTCGAATTCGATGCCCTCCGATATCGAAATCGCCCAGCGGGCTAAACTTCGTCGCGTCATCCAACTCGCCAACGATCGACTCGGCATTCCCGAAGACGCGCTCGAACCCTATGGTCATTACAAAGCGAAAGTTTCCCTCGACTATCTCGATTCGCTCAAGGATAAACCGAACGGAAAACTGATTCTGGTCACGGCCATCAGCCCCACGCCGGCGGGCGAAGGCAAGACCACGACCACCGTGGGCCTTGGCGATGCGTTGAATCGCATCGGAAAAAAAGCGGTGGTGTGTTTGCGCGAACCGAGTTTGGGGCCCGTGTTTGGCATGAAGGGCGGCGCCGCGGGCGGCGGATATGCGCAGATCGTGCCGATGGAAGACATCAATTTGCATTTTACCGGCGACTTCAATGCGATTGCGCTGGCGAATAATTTGCTTGCCGCGATGCTCGACAATCATATCCATCACGGCAATGCGCTTAACATCGACGTGCGCCGCATCACCTGGAAGCGCGTGGTCGACATGAACGATCGCGCGCTGCGCGACATTGTCGTCTCCCTCGGCGGGCCGGGCAACGGTTATCCGCGCCAGGACGGTTTCGACATCGTGGTAGCCTCGGAAGTGATGGCGATCTTTTGTTTGGCGACCTCGATCAAGGATTTGAAGGAGCGTCTCGGCAACATCGTCGTCGCGACCACGAGAGACCAAAAACCCGTGCGCGCCCGCGATCTCAACGCCCACGGCGCCATGACGGTATTACTGAAAGACGCGTTGAAACCCAACTTGGCCCAGACCTTGGAGAACAATCCCGCCTTTATCCATGGCGGGCCGTTCGCAAATATTGCGCACGGCTGCAACACGGTCATCGCCACGCAAGCATCGCTCAAACTCGGCGCCTACGTCGTCACGGAAGCAGGTTTCGGCGCTGATTTGGGCGCGGAAAAGTTCGTCGATATCAAATGTAGAAAATCCGGCCTGCGGCCCGATGCCTGCGTCATCGTTGCCACCATCCGCGCGCTCAAATACCACGGCGGCGCGGATCTGAAAAACCTCAACACGGAAGACCTTCACGCGTTGGAAAAAGGACTTACGAACCTGGAACGCCACGTCAAAAACGTGACGCAGCACTATGGCCTGCCCTGCGTGGTATCCATCAATCACTTCACCCACGACACGGACAACGAAGTAAAATTTCTCACGGACAAGGTATCGCAACTGGGCGTCAACGTCGTCCTCGCCAAACACTGGGCTTATGGCGGCGCGGGCGCGGAGGAGTTGGCTCACGCGGTGGTGAAGCTGTGCGATAACCCTAAGTCGAAGATGAAGCTGGTGTATGAAGATCAAGCATCGCTGTGGGACAAGATCAAAACCGTCGCGACAAAAATTTATGGCGCAGCGGATATTTCCGCCGATGCGAAAGTCAAAGCGCAATTGCGGAAATACCAAGACGATGGATACGGCCACTATCCGGTTTGCATCGCAAAAACTCAGTATTCTTTTTCCACCGACGCGAGCGCCCGCGGCGCGCCGAGCGGCCACGTGGTCAATGTTCGCGAAGTAAGGCTTTCGGCAGGCGCGGAGTTCATCGTCGCCGTGTGCGGCGACATTATGACTATGCCGGGTCTGCCGAAAATTCCATCGGCGGAAAAAATCGACCTCGACGAGAGCGGCAAAGTTGTCGGCTTATTCTAAGGGCGAAGTCCCTCATTATTGGGAAGACGCGATCGCGGGATTGAGCGAACGCGATCGAGTCATGAAAAAAATCATCGCGAGCTATCCGCGCAGCATCATGACTTGCCGCGGCGAGCCGTTCGTCACGCTGGCTCGCGCCATCGTCGGCCAGCAAATTTCCGTCAAAGCGGCGCAAAGCGTTTGGGGGAAACTGATGCTCGCCTATCCCGGATTTACGCCCGAGAAAATGGCCCGCGCGCGGGTGACGCGCATGCGCGCTTGCGGATTATCGCAGCGCAAAGCGGAATACATCCGCGATCTCGCCGGCCATCTTGCCAAAGGCAAATTCGAGCCCTCGAGTTGGGCGACGCGCCACGAAGACGACATCATCAAAGACTTAACCCAAGTCAAAGGCATCGGCCGCTGGACCGCAGAGATGTTCTTGATGTTCAACTTGTTGCGCTCGGATATATTGCCGCTGGGCGATATCGGTCTGCTCAGAGCGATACACCTCCACTATAACGACAGCGCACCGATGACACTTGCAGATATCAGCGCGCTCGCCGAAACATGGCGGCCATGGCGCAGCGTCGCGACCTGGTATCTGTGGCGCAGCCTCGATCCGATTCCCGTTGAATATTAGGGATATTGCCTCGCAAACCATACCCTGCCACGTCGGGGTGGCCTAGGGCCAGGCAAGCTGGGTGCGGCTCGTAGTTGGGTGCATTCATGCACCATAGGAAATGAGCGGTGCATAAATGCACGCTACTCATTCCCAATCGCTCGTTGCGTGACCGGATTCACCATCCTTTCTAACTTCAACAAAACTACCAGAAATCAATCGTAAGTGGTAGTATTTCCGCCTGAAACTAGGACAACGACACCTGGCGCATGAACGCGGAAACGGACTACAT
>JALYOK010000425.1 GCA_030856925.1 Pseudomonadota bacterium | reverse complement strand
CGGCACCCAGTGCGCGCCGCATAACTGGGTACAAACGTGTTGAGTTCGGCCGTCATGGATAACGGTGAAGGATAAACGCGCCGGCCACCGGCTGCTCACGTCTTCCGCCCGCACGGTTGCACCGGCTGCCAAACCGTAGGTGATTACCTTGCCGGCGCAGCGTTCGCGCATCGCCAACACGCGCGTGTCATCCGCGTTGAGCACCGCGACGCCGTTGTTCGGCAATCCGGCAATGAGCTTGCCTTTTTCCTCTGCGATGGCTTCTTCTGAACCAAATAGACTGATATGGTCGCTGCCGATATTGGTCACAACGCCGATCTGTGGCCTCACCAAACGTAACGGGATTCTGAAATCAAGCAGCTTTCCGTGGTAGCCGGCAGGACTCAACTCCATCACACAACACTGCCCGCGGCCGGGGCGCATGGCGAAAAGCGCCTTGGCGATTTCGGGCGGTTGATTTTCGTTGCCGGTATTTTTTTGAACCTTATACTTTTTCGCCAGCACCGCCGCGATAAGTTCTTTAGTGGTCGATTTGCCGCAGCTCCCCGTGACGCCGATAAAAACGACGCCCGATAGCGCCCGACGGTATAACAAGGCGGCATTTTCAAAAACGCGGCTCGAGAAGAAAGCGTCCAGCCGCCATTCCAGCATGTGACCCGCGTGTCGGGCGAGGGCGCGGAATTGCGCGCCGGCCTCTAGAGTGATTGAGTGGCTCACGCTGGCACTTCGAAGTGCCGGTTAAACCTTACGTCCGAAGTCCGTTCCGTTGTCCGGCATTGATTCGCTGTCAACATTGATCGTCTAGCTCGCTGTAAATAGGATTATCTGCGCATAGCGCAATGTGCCATGAGCCTTACTCGGCTTGCCTATTAGCGTAGCATAGACTGAAAGACGCGCCAGTATTGGCGCTTGGGTTAGCTCCTGTATTCGAACAACTTGACGACTCGTTGTACGCCGGTGGTGGTGCTGGCCACTTCCGCAGCCGCATCGGCCTCGGACTTGTTGACAATGCCCATCAAGTAAACGACGCTGTTTTCGGTCACCACTTTGATGTGATTGGGAGAGAAACGTCCGCGGTTACTGAGGAAGCGGGTTTTTACTTTCGAGGTGATCGCCGTATCGTTACTGCGCGATCCCAACGAGCTGTTGCCGGCGATGGTCACTTCGTTGAATACCGTCTTGACGCCTTCAACGGTGCGGACAATGGCTTCCACTTCGGATTTGACCTTTTCATTCGCCGCTTCGCCGCTCAGCAACACGTTACCGTTGTAGCTCACGACATTGATGTGGGAATTTTCGCGGTAGCGATCACTGATTTGCTTGATCGCGGTGATTTCGATACGCTCGTCCCGAACGTAGGCGCCGCTGGGACGGCGGTCGGTCACCAATAACGCGCCCGCGCCGATGGCGCCGCCTACCAGCAATGGGATACAGCCTTGCAAGACGGGTAGAAACAACAGCAACAGTAAAAATTTACGCATCGTCTTCAACTCCTAATAGAGAGCAATCGATTGCATCGCATAGGCAATGCAAAGTGAGTAAGTGAACTTCTTGGATTCGTGTGGTAATGTCGGATTCCACGCAGATATGTACATCCTTATCAGCTAATAATTCCGCAATTTTGCCGCCTTTCTTGCCGGTCAAAGCGATAACCATCATCTCCCGTTCATGGGCCGCGCGTATGGCATCGAGGACGTTGGCGCTATTGCCGCTGGTGGAAATACCGAGCAACACGTCTCCGCTGCGGCCCAGCGCACGAATTTGTTTGGAAAAAATCTGCTCGAACGAATAATCGTTAGCGATCGAGGTCAAGGTCGATGAATCCGTGGTCAGCGCGATCGCGGCCAGACCGGGACGCTCCATTTCGAACCGGTTAAGCAGCTCGGCAGAAAAGTGCTGTGCATCGGCTGCCGAACCGCCGTTGCCGCACGCAAGTATCTTGCCGTTGCCCAGCAGGCATTGCACCATAACATCGGCGGCTTCAGCAATGTCGGGGGCCAAGATTTCGGCCATGGCTAACTTCAATGCAGCGCTTGCTTCGAAATGTCTGGAAATACGGTTGATTGACGCCATGGCCGGGATTGTAAAGTGAAACGGGGTGAAACAACATACACGGGCGATTATTCAGTAAATGCGTTTTGTAACCATTCGATGTCGTTATCCTTGACGTCGGTCAGCAGCACCACGTCGCACCGGCAAACCGGCGAGCCGCGCAGTTCGCTCAGATAATAGCGTGCTGCGGCTAGGATACGGCGTTGTTTACGGCGATCGACGCTGGCGGAGGCGCCGCCGAAGGCGTTTGATCTACGCAAACGCACTTCCGTGAACACAATGGTGTGACCATCGCGCATGACAAGGTCGATTTCACCGAAACGGCAGCGATAGTTTTGGGAGATTAACTTTAGCCCTCGGCCTTCGAGAAAACGCAATGCCAAGGCTTCAGCTTCACGGCCGCGAGAAATCAAGGCGCTTGCGGCTTAACCGCGCCCATGTGGTCAAAGGTGGCTTGCAGCAAATCGCGCGCGAACAGGTGACCTTCGGTGAGGGTGATACGGCCGCTTACGCCGTCGATGGTATCCGTCGGCGGTAACTCGGTGCGCGCTAATATTTGCGCCAAACGAAACGCATCGATGCCTAGGGCGTAAAAGCGTTGCAGGTCGGCGCTCAAAGATTTCTTCGGCTGCGGATATATCATCACCGCAGTGTGATCGGGCTTGATCAACCAAGGCATATCGACGAAGTGCAGGCCCTTTAGGTCCTGGTTGAGGGCAATATCCGTTTTGCTGCGCAGGACCTGGGAGGTGGCGTAGGTGGGTATCGTACCCTTGATGTGGGGGCGAATCTTGCGCGCCACGGCAGCGTCGGAGGCGATGAAGACTACGTCGACTTGCTGTGCTTTGAGCGCAGCCCTGAATTGCGCGAGGGATTTAGGGTTGGGATTGTAGACATAGCCCAGGGTCGTCGTACCGCCGAGCTTTAACCACTCGGCGGCAAACGCGCCCTGCATGCGCCTGGAAAGGGCGGCGTCAATGGTCACGATAGCGGCGCGCCGCAGGCCGCGTTCGAACGCTATATTCGCCAATTGTCGCGCCTCGGCTTCCTGTGACAGGCTTAAGG
>JALYOK010000384.1 GCA_030856925.1 Pseudomonadota bacterium | reverse complement strand
CGAGAATGTACATGGTCGTATCGTAAGCTTCGCTCTTCGGCACACCGCTCTTGATTTGCGCGTCGTTAATGTAGTTGACCAATACCGGACCGAGCACGCCGGCGGTGGACCATGCGGTCAGCAAGCGGCCGTGGATCGCGCCCACCATCTGGGTGCCGAACATATCGGCCAGATAAGCGGGAATGGTGGCGAAACCGCCGCCATACATTGTCAAGATGATGCAGAAAGCCGCTACGAACAGCGCCAGACTGCCGGAATGACCGAGCGACGGCGCGCTGTAATAGAGCAGACAACCCAGCACGAAAAAAATAAAGTAGGTCGTCTTGCGGCCGAGGTAATCGGATAGCGACGCCCAGAAGAATCGTCCCGCAATATTGAACAAGCTGAGCAATCCGGTAAAGGCCGCGGCGACCGTTGCGATCTGTGCGAGCTGTTCTTTGCCGAGGTCACCGAATTTGACATCGATACCGATCAATTTTCCACCGAAGATTTCCTGCAGCATGGGCGATGCCATGCCGATCACACCGATGCCAGCCGAAACGTTCAAGCACAATATGCCCCACAGCAGCCAAAACTGCGGCGTGCGCCAGGCTTTACTCAAATGCACATGACCCTTGGCGATCATTGCGTTGCTCGTTTGCGATGGCGGCGGAGTCCAGCCGGAAGGTTTCCAACCGGACGGCGGTACACGATAAGCGAATGCGCCAACCATCATAAACACGATGTAAATTACCGCCATGGCCAAGAAGGTTTCCCACACACCGACGGAAGTCGGGGTGGCGAAGGACTTCATCAGGAGATCCGCGAGCGGCGACCCGATCATTGCGCCGCCGCCGAAACCCATAATGGCCATGCCCGTCGCCATGCCGCGGCGATCCGGGAACCACTTGATCAATGTCGACACCGGCGAAATGTAGCCCAAGCCCAAGCCGATGCCGCCGATCACGCCGGAGCCGAGCCACATCAGCCAAAGTTGATGGTAATAAACACCGATGGCAGAAAGGACCAAGCCGCCACACCAGCATAACGCCGATACGAAGCCGGCTTTGCGCGGGCCTGCGCGTTCGAGCCATCCACCCCAAATCGCCGCTGAAGATCCGAGGAAAACGAAAAACAGGGTATACATCCAGCCGAGGATAGGTTTATCCCAGTCGCAGGTGGTGGTGAAAAGCTTCTCGATCCAACTCATGTCGACGGGACAATCGATGGATTTCGAAATTCCCAACGCCTTGGTGAGCGGCAGCCAAAACACGGAAAAGCCGTAGGCCATGCCAATGCAAAGATGGATGCACAGCGCCGCAGGCGGTACAAACCAGCGGTTGAAATCAGGCTTGGCAATAATTCGCTCTTTGGCGAGTATGCTGGCGTTGACTTGCATATTTCCTCCCGAAATTCTTGACTATTTTACGATCACCGTCGGTGATCGCAATTTACTGGAGACTAGATTATCACAGCCTTTGAAATTGCCGTATCTGTTGCGTCGCAGACGAAGCGCATTTAGTCGCGATCAAACACTCTATCGCCGTCGTCGAACGGACAGTCTTGCGGTAGTAACCCGCGAAAATCGAATAGTTTGGTATCGGCCAAGTGGGAAGGCGCCACGTTTTGCAGAGCGCGGAACATGTTATCCAATCGCCCGGGCGTTTTCTTTTCCCATTGCTGCAATAGTTCCTTAACTGCCTGCCGCTGCAGATTGGGCTGGGCGCCGCACAGATCGCACGGGATGATGGGGAAGGTTTTGTGTTCGGCGTATTCCGCGAGGTCTGTTTCTTTGCAGTAGGCGAGCGGGCGGATGACGATGTGCTGGCCGTTGTCGCTTAACAATTTCGGCGCCATGGCTTTGAGCTTGCTGCCGTAGAACATATTTAGAAACAGCGTTTCCAGAATATCATCGCGATGGTGGCCGAGCGCGATCTTGGTGGCGCCGAGTTGTTTCGCCACTCGATAGATTACGCCGCGGCGCAGGCGCGAGCACAGAGCGCAAGTGGTCTTGCCTTCGGCAATGACGCGCTTCACAACGCTGTAGGTGTCTTGATGGCCGATGTGAAAGGTCACGCCGCGCTGCGTGAGATAGTCGGGCAATACATGCCCTGGGAAATTGGGTTGTTTCTGATCGAGATTGAAAGCGACGATATCGAATTCAATAGGCGCGCGTTTCCGCAGCAACAGCAAGATTTCCAATAACGTATAACTGTCCTTGCCGCCGGACACGCACACCATGACCCTGTCGCCGTTCACAATCATCGAGTAGTCGACGATTGCTTGCGCCGTGAGCTTACAAAGGCGCTTCTCGAGCTTGTTCGATTCGAACTGATCCTTTTGCTGTGCGCGATTCAGGAAGGCAACTGAGGTCATGGGACGGTATTTTATCCGATTGTCGTTTCTCCTTCTCTCATGTTGGGAGGAGTTTGGGGTTTCGCTATTCGAACTGTTTCTTGAACGCCTCGAATTGTCGCGACACCCAACTCACTTCCGTACGCAATTGTTGCACTTCGTCTTCCAGCGCGCTGAGTCGATCATCACCCTTGCCGGAAATCACCATGGCTTGCGGCGTATCCGCTGTGATGCCCTGCGCGACTTCCTGACGTTCGACGGCGAGTTGGCCGGATAGGAGATGAGCATAGCGCGGCTCCTTGGCGCCCGGCGCTTTCGGCAGCTTGATGGCGAGCGGTGTTTGACGATCCAGCATCAGTGATTGCAATGTGGTTTCAACACGTTCGACTTCGTGGAAGGTGTGCATGCGGCCGGTTCGGCCCTTGATCTCGCCGGCGGTTTGAAATCCGCGCAACATAAGCAAGGTCAGCGCCGCGAGTTGCGCCTCGTTCAAGCCGTAGACCTCTCGCAAAACATGGTCGAATTTCGGCACCCGGCTGCCGCTCGGAAACCATTCACGCACCAGTTTTTTCCCGCGCAGAACCGTCAGCGTTTGAAGCACCGTCTCTTCCGAAAGCTGCATCACCGGATCGCGATTGGAGACTTGATTGCAGGCCATGGTTACGGCGTTGAGCGACAACGGATACGTGTCCGGAGTAAGAAACGCCTTTTCCGCCAGGGAGCCGAGGACGCGTACTTCGAAGGCAGTTAAACTGAGTTCAGACACGATGCCCTGGGAGCCACTAAGGGTGCGGCGTTGCAGGGGTGCATGGCTGTGAGGCAAGCGCCATGCGGGTTGCAGCGTCGATGGATTTCGTACATTCCTGTGGCCTACGCAGCTAATAACTCGCGTAATACGAACGGCAGTATACCGCCGTGAAGGTAATAATCCACTTCGATCGGCGTGTCGATACGCAGCAGTAACTTAACTTCTTTCTTGCCGGCGTCTTTGCGCGCGATAACCAAGGTCACCTCTTGTTGCGGTTTCAATTGGCCGGACAGGCCAAGTAAATCGAATTGTTCGTCGCCCTTGATGCCGAGGGACTCGGCG